>CAZLLL010000034.1:0-13060 GCA_964560255.1 uncultured Methylomonas sp. | reverse complement strand
ACATAGTGTTGTTATAATCGGATAGATAATGTTTTATTGCCACCTGTAGGGTGATGAAAGGTGACCTGAGAGTTCTTTAAATCCACCCGCTCGACACGCCATTGATTTATGGACTGGCCTTGCCTGAGTTCATGCCGCTTGTTTTTGTAACGCACTATAATGGTGTAATTGTCCCCCCATAAGTCAATACTTTCTAAAGTAAAGGTCGGGACGACTGGTTTGCGTTTTCGCTTATAGGTTTTTCTGATTTTTTTTGCCCTGAAGACTTTTTTCTTCATGTCCTCATCGCGTTTTTTTTGTGCGGCTTCCCATTCGGCTATTTGCTTGCTCATATTTTGTATTTCAATGCTCTGCTCGTGGCGAGAACGATTAATCTCCCAGAACTGGTCTTGAAGGCTACTTAACTGGGCTGTCATTTTTTCGATGCTTTCGCTATTATTTTGATGGTTTATTTCTAGCTCTTCAATACGTTCATCACGTTCTGAATTCTGGGTATCGTCAGGGGCTGAATCTTTTTCTATGGCCAGTAATGAACTGTTGAAATTAGTATCAGGGTCTTCCGTGTCGCTTTCCTGAGCTAAGACGGGTGACGTTAAACCAGTTATCTCACTCACCTCTGTGACTGAGTTGCTGTCATTACCATCATCGGGGGGCATAAAAACAAAAGCAATGACAAAAACAATTGCAAGAAGTATTATTATCACTAAAATGCTGACCCCTAAGGATTTAAGCGGGGATGTAACAGGGCGGGAAGAGGGTACTTCCTCTTCGCTCCTGTCAGTATTTTCTGGGTTTTTCCCGGTCATCATAAATCTCCCGTTTGATACTGTTGTTTAAGTCGATAATGCACTTCTCGCCTGACAGGATCTTCTATTAAAATAAAGGCGGGGGTTGTCAGCATGTTCAGTGCAGCCATAAGCGTCATCGGGCCTATGTTGCGATGCACCTCCGGTAACTGTCTGGATAATATTTCAGCCACTTTATCTCCCTGGCTGTCTTCACCGGTCAACTGATAGCCACTGCGTTTAAGAAGATAACGAATACTTGCGGAAATGGTATGGATATGATCAGGTATCTTGACTTTAATAATCACATCCAGCAGTCTTATTTGTTCTTGTGTGGGTATGGCTTTGAGACTGGTATAGCGGCCTGACTGCACGATAGGCGCACTTGCAAAAATATTTCTTTCACTCTCGATCTCCCATTTTAATTCACGTAAATCTTGTAATTCACTCTCAGGGAGGCATGACTGGAGCGGTAAGAGCTCTTCATCTGCCAGTGGTTTGTCAGGTGAAATATTGCATCCTGAGAGGGATGCTGTAAGTAGTATGAGTGCTGCCAGATATCTGGACATAATGAGGCTCCTGTCTTTTTGGTCAGTATGCCTATTTAATATTATGCATTCAATAAAAAACCATTTATTCAATCGTAAGGGTTTTTCTTATCCTTTTTTTTGCCTTTTTTAACAATACCGGATAAGCCCCTTCCCGTTACAAATCCCTTCCATTCAACCTTTTTTAGCCTTTTCTCTTCCTTTTTATGTTCTGATCCCTTTGTCTTATTTTCTGTTCCCCTTTTATGTTTTTGCTTTTTTATTTTGCTTTTGACGTGCCTTTTCCCGTTTTTATTTTTAGTCACCAAATTATTATTTATTATGTAATAATGATAATTATGTATATAATGTAATTACGATAATTATCGTACTTAATGATTACTTTAGTCTATACTTAGGTTATCTTAAATAAAAGTCTGCGGCACAGACCAGAAAAGGGATATTCAGTAAAATCCGGTGATCAGGGTTAATTGTGCGCAGGAAAATTATTACAATATTATCCAGATTAAGAAAAAACCAAAATTACGAATAATTTAATATTGAAAAAATGGAATTTCATTCTTTCTGGAATTTAGGTCTCAATTTAAATTGCAGACACTCACTTTATATCTGGGTTAAATCAACAGAATAATTATTATGGCCATTAGACTAACAGAAGATGAAGTACATCAGGCGTGTGCTGAAATAGCAAAGCAGGGAGAGCAGCCGACCTCATTAAACTTGCTGGATCGACTAGGAAGAGGAAGCCTGACAACTATTACTAAATACCTAAAAAGCTGGAAGACATCCGATATCGCTCAGGCTATGGATGCTGAAGCATTACCCGTTATTGTCACATTGCCTAGAGAGCTGTCAAAAGAAGGGGAGGATTTACTTAAAAAAATGTGGTCAATTGCTAAACAGATAACAGATTCAGAACTGGATATTCAGCGAGAGGCTTTAAATCAAGCTGAAACTGAGAATTTGGCCAAGGTTGAAGAGGCTTTTAAGTTCTCTGAAGCACAGACACTCAAGATTGAACAAATTGAAGATGAATTGTGTGGATTAAAGAAGCAACTGAGTACAGAAATAGACTCACACAAAATGGCTGGTGATGCGCTTATTAAGGCAGGCAGAATCAATATTGGCTTAGAAAAAGATAATGATCAGTTGAAAAAAGAAACCGAGGATATGAAAATACAGATATCAATGCTTAAAAAAGAGTCTACTCAGGCCATAAAATCCACAAATGATGCGGAAAAACAGATTGCTAAACTGGAAGGTAAATTAGAGGTTTATCAATCGCTTGATACTGAATAATAGGTGGTACGTGAACGGTTACAAATGGTCTTGATGTTTACTACACATAATACTAAAGAGTTTCTCGTATTACGGGCTTACGGTTAGTAGACTGGCAAGCGTGATATTTATCATTAATAATAAAAAACGAATGACCTGGAAAGTTAACAAAAGTGAGTAATGTTTTAGAAGAATTAGAAAAAGCCTTAATATCAGAGGTACAAGCATACACACCAGAAGAGAGTGAGCCTAAAGCCATTGTTCACCAATGGGTTCATGCAATCTCACATGATTTACCCCTTTTTGGGGAAGCTGGTGGAGTTGATAAATCAGTTATAATCAAGATACTTAAAGATAAGAAGCTATTTAAAAACAAAACATTATTTCGTCAAGCGTTAACGGCACACTTACCCATTATTCCACCTAACAAGGCAAAGTTTACTTTTATTGACCTTTTTGCTGGTATTGGAGGCATGAGGATTGGCGCACAAAATAATGGTGGTGTTTGTGTGCTTTCTTCTGAAATTGAAAAAAATGCACAACAAACCTATTTAGATAATCATGGTGAATTTCCCTTTGGTGATATAACTAAAATTTCTGTAAATGATATTCCTAACCATGATGTGCTGTTTGCTGGTTTTCCTTGCCAACCCTTTTCTCATGCAGGGTTAAAACGAGGTATAGAAGATACTAGAGGCACCTTATTTCATAATATTGCAGAAATATTAGAATTAAAAAAACCTAAAGTAGCTGTTCTTGAAAATGTAAAAGGTCTTGTTAGTCATGATAAAGGCTATACCCTACAAGTCATTCTTAAAACCCTTACCGGTATGGGCTATAGCTGTAATATTTCTAAAGAAATAATCTTTAATAGAATGACTAAAGAATTACAAATGGAAGCAAAAAAAATGGTTTTAAAGTCTATTGATTTTGGAGTGCCACAAAATAGACAACGAATTTATATTGTTTTATGGCTTGATGGCTTAATTGAATCTTTTAATTATCCAAAGCCATTAGGAGTTAAAACTCGTGTTGGGGATATATTAGAAGAAAACCCTGATCCTAAATATACTATTTCAGATAAACTTTGGGCTGGACATCAGCGACGAAAAGTACAGAATAAGAAAGATGGAAAAGGATTTGGTTACGCGTGTGTTACCCTTGACAGCCCTTATACCAATACAATTTCAGCTAGATATTATAAGGATGGTAGCGAAATATTGATAGAACAAGAAAGAGCCAATCCGAGAAAGATTACTCACCGCGAGGCTGCTAGAATCCAAGGGTTTCCTGATAATTTTTCTATTCATTCATCGAGTGTTCAAGCTTACAAACAATTTGGAAATAGTGTATCTGTTCCTGTTGTTTCACATTTAATGTCAGAAATTTATCATCAAATACTGGAGGTAAAGAGTGAGCTTGCATAATAAGTTTAAAAGTTATTTTTTTGTACCTGACCATTGCTTTTTAAAGCCTTAAGAATCTAGTGCAAGCAAATCAACACGAGCTGTTTGCATCTGATGGTCTTCAAATACAGTCACAATGAAGTCATTATCCCGCATAATTTGAATGAATTTTTTAGCTGCATCAACAGGGGTTTCTCCGTCAATGTTAAAAGAGCCTCTGATAATTCAGAATAGATCTATACTTCTATCACGCAATTAATACCCCCAGAATTTTTATAAAATAGGGGGTATTAAACATTACTTAATTGTTAGAACTTGCCCGAAAGTAGGGCTGTCCGGGGTAAAATCCAGTGCCTTGATGACTGGCACAAACACATCTATAGAGGTTCTTATTTCAGAAATTTCACCGCTTGCTGATTCTTCAGTCATGACGGTGTTTTTTTTATCTTTGTAAGTGTCCCCTTTGATAACATAGGTTTTAGTGCCATCATTAGAATGCACCACGCCTGATACTTCACCTGCGGCCAATGCCAAAGCAAGATGCCAGTCAGACAACTTCATTAAAGGTCGCCGTTTAGCTCCCGTACAGGCGCTTAAATGCACACTGTATTGCTGCCACAAACAGGGGAACTGACTGATTTGTTCCATCAGCTGTCGCTCATCAACAGTCAAACAATTGAAGCGTATATCCTGCTGTAATCCTGCTGGAACAACATAAGGTTCTTTATCCCATATTTCAGGGAGTTCCGCCTTGTTGTCAGAGGCACAGAAGGTTTCTAGCTGCGCTAAAACCTGACGGCTTTGCTCATCTTTAATGCGCCTTGTTTTTTTAACACCAAAAATAATGGCCTGTTTGAATTGCTGTTCCGGTGCTAAATAAATCTGCACTTTCTCAAACCCGGCTGCCAGCCACTTTCTGAATTCGGCATCCAGCGAATAGTGAGGAACGATTAATACCAGAACACCTCCCGCCTGTAATAGCCTGGTAGAATGTTGATAAAACATTTTTTCCAGACGTTTTCGACCTTTGGTCACAAACTGAGTCGAAGTCTGTGCTTTATCGGTTACCAGATCACCGTAGGGTGGATTTAAAAATAATAAACCAAAACTACGCGGTGTAATAACAGTGTCCTGAAAATCACCCTGTATACATCGGTCTGCCAGTTTTTTGGCCTGCTTTGATCGTAACAGATCATATTCGACCGCAAACGCTTCAACAGAATCCGATCCAAGGTGGTGTTTACATTCAGCCAGAGCCGAACCTTCTCCGGCACAAGGATCAATGATTCTCATCATACCTGTTTTGCAGGGTCTGAGAACCGTTAATAGTCGTGTCATGCTCTCTTCATCTGTCGGAAAATAGCCGTTTTTTGCATAATTATGCGCGATACGTTGAAACATTAAAGCCATTATTCTTCTCCAGTAAAAGAGGAAAACGGCTCCACACGGGAAGTCGTTTTCCCGTGTTTATGTTGTGTGTAAATTTAAGTTTACTTTTGAAAGTCTTTTTACTCAGACTCGGTTATATTCATAGGTAATACCTTTTAGTGTTCGGCTTTTACATTTTTTTATCACCGAGGTACAAATCACCTGCAACAATCATTTGACTGATCACGTCTTCAAACTCTGCTTCAGGTAATTGAATACTGATATTGTCAATCGCATAGCCAGGCATCATTTTCACCCATTTATTTTTATGGAGAGTGTCCATAACAGGTGTTTTCCAGCTATCTAGTAGCGGTAAGTGACACACAGACTTTACTAATTGCCATGCCTGCTCCCAGATATCCTCGTTATTTAAGCCATGTAAATTCAACTGTGCAGACGGATTCAGCAAATAAGCTGACCGAGCTGCATAATCAGGTGTATTGACTCGTTTATCAAAAATCCATAAATGTACAATTTCACCAAAAATATTTTTTTTTGACATGCGTCCAGTGATTTTATCTAAACGGTCAGGGTGGCCAATGCGAATGATACTGCTATCATGCACGTTATTTTGACTTATAAATTTCAATTGGTTGAGTCCGCCTTCATAAGAAGGCATCACCAGTCTGGCCAATAATTCCTGTATCGCGGTATCACGCCCCCAGAGAGAGGCAAAAACCAGAAACTCGTCATCATCAACCAGTGCATCACAATAGATGCCGTATATTGATTCCAGTGCTAACATAGTTTACTCCTAGTAAAAAAGGAGAAACCCATCCCGTTGGGGGAGTGATCTCCCCAATGGGTTAAAATAATTTAAAATTCAGGTCATTCCGGTTTTAACCAGACCTGACCGATTGCTTTAAAGGTGTAACCTAATTCATGTAGCCTGTCACGCTGCAGTCTAAAGGTTTTTCTATCCACCGTTGAGTCAATTTTGAAGTGATCACTTAATGGCCACAAAGCTCCAAATAATGCAGCATCAGAATCGCTGTCCTTTTGGGTAACAACAGACTCAGAAGGTTCCGTGGGATAACCAAGGTCACTTTCATTATCTACTGGTGGCGGTGTATTTTGCGCCTTATCCAGCGCAGGGGATTCCTTCTCTATCGGATCTTGCTCGAAAGATTCGGCTTGCTGCTGCTCAATAGACTCATTTGATAGTTCAACAGAGTGAATATCTGCACAAAGCTGAACGACTACGCGACTGGAAACAGAATAAGACCCGTTATAAATACGGCTGATTAAAAAATAACCACCATATCGGCCCTCATCATATTGATCAAACATAGAATCTTTTACGGCAAACTCGCCAATCTCTGTTTGTAATTTACCCACTCTGAAATCACCGTACTTTCCTTTGATGATGCGAATGGTCAAACTACCTGTTAACTTAATCATGGTGTGTTCTCCAAAAAAATGAAGCAACAAACACCCGATTAACGAGGCTTGTTACCCCGTTGGGTTAAAATTGCATAGTATCTGCTGCATTTCCCAAAGGAAACGATCACTAGATAGGACTTGCAGATGCGTAGTGATAAAAGGTGTTACTGAAGACGCAGTAACCACGGTTGAAAACAGCAAGAGATTTTGGCTTTTTTAAAGACTGTCATTCTGACTTTTTTTAAAAAAGCCCTTTACCCCGGTATACCGAGATAAAGAACCTGCTTGGATAAAAAATATCTATTACGCTGCAATGAGCTGTTTTGCCAGTGCCATTTCGATGCTATCCCCATCCGAATTTAAAACATCTAAACCCGTTTCTGGCATATCACCCGATGTAGACTGACTCACTGCAATCTTTTTGGCCATTAATTCAAGACAGCTAATCTGGGCTGTTTTTGCATATCCCAGAAAACCGACTTCAACAGCCTGTGTCTGACCAATTCTCCAGGAACGTCTAGAGGCTTGCGACACGGTGTAAACATTGTAACCACTTTGCATAAAATAAATGCTCGGAAAATCCAGTAAATCCAGGCCGGTTTTAACCAGTTCCGGGTTGCATATCAAGATATCAATACCTTGATCTACCTGATCAGATATCCAGTCCTCACGGCTATCTGTACTCACTGTAGAACGTAAAACAGCTACTTTGAACTGTTTGCTTTCCAGTACTTTTTTTAACCGGCTTGCAGTGTCTCGCTTACCCGTATAGACTGTATAAACAAGTACCTTACGTCCCTGTCTTTTATTCTGATAGCAAAGTTCAATCAGTTTTTCTTCTTTCGGACTCAGCTCATTCTCAGCAAAAATAGCCGGTACATAAGCCAGTAGCTCTTTACTTCGCGGATGCCTGACCGTTTCCTCTCGAAAACAGGTATCAGACCAAGCCAATAACACTGTCAACACCAGCCCCATTAAAGTTTTATCACCACGCCCCAGTGCTCTTTTTAATTCATCTGTCAAATTAAGTGCCAGAGACCTATAAGCATTCGCCTGATCTTCGGTCATCTCGATATCAATAAAATGCTCTTGATATTCAGGAAGCACCTGATTCCCAATCTGACTCAGTTTTAAAAAAGCCGTATAAGGCAGGATATAGCGAATCACCCCTTTGGGGCCAAATCCTGGTGCTTTGGAAGTATGCACTGTTGTACGTTTTCCTTTGGCGGTTCGGTGACTTCCACCGTCGGTTTCTTTAAAAACATCTTTTAACACGCCATGTTGGCGCATAAAACTCATCGCAGCAGGGCCGAGATTATTGTTATTATTGTAAACATAACCATCCTCGATCATCCGTCCGGGTAATATTCGCCATAACAGATAAAATATATCATCTGCGTAGCCTCCCATCAGAGTCCCTGTTAATAAAATGGTTTTACGTGCTTTTGCCGCCAGTACAGCCATTGCCTGACCTTGTGCCGAACCTGAATTTTTATATTCATGTCCTTCATCAACCAGAAGTAAATCAAAAAATCCATCCGGTAAATACCGTTTGATGAATTCACTGGGCTGATAACCGCCCTGCCCAAAACTAAATACCTGTTTTGCCAGACCTCTTTCCATTCGTTTTGCTTGGCGATCAGAAAAAACAAGCTCCCCTTGGTCATCCATCAGATTGATAAAATCATGGATCTTATCTCCCAGCATGGAGGCAAGCATTTCAGAACCAAAGTTTGAGATCAGTTTATCGGCTGTTTTAGGGCCAATAGTCGGTATTTTACACATTTCTTTATGTATCAGTTGCTCAGGATTTTTTGCCTTACTAGCGCGTTTTAAAGTCCATAGCGGTGCCTGACAAAACTTGCAGTCCTGTCGTCTATCTGTCTGGTCAAGAAAATAGGCAAGACTAATCTTTTCATTATCCTGGTTAGTTAAATAGTTGCCACAATTTACACAGGCAGCATATTGATAGACTGTCAGATAAGAGCGTGCAGGTTGTGACTCTGTTTCTGCTGTGATATTGCGCTGATATGCATTACGCCCAATCGCAACAGGTTGCCAGTCAAATCCCATTCTCATTCGTACCCGGCCAATAATAAAAAATTCTGGCACAGCAGGTTTTGTTTTGACAGTTTCTTTAATTTTAATCAGCTGTCTCAATGTATCTGGCCCGTTTAATACCCATACTCTGGCCTCTTGAATCGTTTCCAGAATTTCCCTTTTCCATTTGTACACTAAATGAGGCGGAGAGATTACTAATGTTCTGCGATATCCCTCATCAAATAAAGAGGCTGACACAGCAATGCCCATCATGGTTTTGCCACAGCCCATTTCACCGTTTAATATAGCCGCTGACTCATTTTCATCAGACAATAATTTACAAACTGCCTGTACCCGTTCCCGTTGAGCTGGAAACGGCTGACGTTTTAAATGATCCATCACTTTGTCCCATTTAGTATTCGGCGTACCGTCATAAACAGGAGGATGCTGTTTTGATACGGATGTCATTAGACCTGCACCAAATTCAGTTAAAAATTGGTTCAGCTCTATAACATTCGATTCTTGTTGTTCATCTGTAGATAATTCATCCAGTTCTACAAACGCTTTTTCTTTAATTCCATTCATGGTTGCTCTCACAAAAAAATGAGAAAACAACCCCTTTTCGGGAAATGTTTTCCCAAAGGGTTAAAAATAAGTTATTAATACTAAATTACATTTTAAATTTCGTCACAACCTGAACCAGAGTAATAGCCATCATCGGTTTTTAAATCGTCTAAATACTCACTTTCCTCTCGGTAGTATTCTTCCTCCAATGTTTCAAATGGCGCTTCCTCTTCGGTGTTGTTTAAATTTTCACTTTCCTCCAGTGGTTCAAATGGATCTTCCACTTTGGTGTTGTTTAATGGTTCACAATTCATAAGATCACTCCGTTAATAAAAAATACCTAATTACAAAATACCTGATTCTGCAAATGAATAAGTACTTTCGCCAATAATAATATGATCCAGAACACGCACATCAATCAATTCAAGTGCTAATTTTAATTTGGCCGTTATGGCCTTATCCGCCATGCTAGGATCCGATATACCAGAAGGGTGGTTATGTGCAAACACAACGGATGCTGCATTATGCATTAAAGTAGCTTTGATCACTTCTCTGGGATATACGCTTGCAGAATCAACCGTGCCGTGAAACATTTCATCACAACTGATCACCTGGTTTTGATTATCTAAAAACAGACAAACAAAAACCTCATGTTCGTAATGCGCTAGCTTTAACTTTAAATACTCGGCAGATTCGGCAGGACTCGATATTGTCGTGCCTTTAGAAAAATACTGGTTGTAGATCGCTGTTGCCTCAAAAATAACATCACTTTCATTGGCTAAAGCATAATGACCATCTTTTTGAATATATAACATTGGAATTCTCCAGAAATTAAAATAACCGAAGAACACAGGTCGCCGCAACGCGAGGAATAGTTCCCCGGCTGGGTTAAAATAAAAGATGTCTGCCGCACTTCCCACAGGAAGCGATCACTGGATAAAATGCAGACTCGCAGTGAAAAAGGGTGTTACTGAAGACGCAGTAACCACGGTTGAAAACTGTTTTTTCTGAGTGCCCGATTTATCCAGGCACTTAGAAAAAACACTGCCGCTCCAATAAAATCTAAAATGAAGCGACAGGCTTGTGTTGTCAATCTTTATTGTTAAAGGGTGTGTGAACTCAATGGCAAAATACATGTATTGTTTAAGCCACTGTCTTTTCTTTTCAGGTGTTTGCCTGATTTACTCATTTCGTGATGATACGCATTGCTTTCCCGTTAAAAAATCAATGACAGTTTATCGCCTCGACTGACTTGCTTGTTGAGTATCAAAGTCATAAATACTACACGCACGGTCTACCGCACAAAAGGTTTTATCAATTGCCAGTGATAAAGGCCGGTGTTGTAAGAAAAACGAGTATGATCGTTTTCCAGAAAACCCTGATAAACAAGGTTTTCTGCGAAACGTCATGTTTTTTTTAGGTTGAGGTCATCCTTAACCTCGACGTGTAAAAACGCAATTCAATGAATTGACAAGTTAATAATGGCTAATATCACACACTAGCCGGGGACTAAAAATAGCAACGAGGGTAACTTGAGAAATTTTTCCAAGTGTCTGGTTTACTCATTCCATGTTATGAAAAAATATTAACAACAGGTTGTATTTTCGTGATGTCTGCTTATCCTGGAACACATCCTGGATATGACTGGGAACACAGACTCGCCAGTCGCGTAAGCCGCAGCTTACTAAAGGTACGACTATACCGAAGTCGTCACGGGTGAAATTCTAAAAAATCTGATAATACTGCTAATAATACCCTCTTTATCATCTACCTGTAAAGGGCTCAACGACAGCGTGTCGTGCGGAATATCTAAAATGGATGGTTTATTTGGGGGAGCTCGCGCTGAATAAGGGGTGGGATAAAATTATCCATCGCAAAGATCGGTGTGATTTGAGCTTGTTTACACATGGAATGCGGTTATTAAAGCGCCTGCTGAGAGAGGGCAATGCACTTCCTCCATTCTGCCTCACTTTATCGGAAAAATCCTTATTGTAAGGAAATAAAAAGTGTACGGTAGTGAATCAAAAGCTTTGATCACAATCTCGCCGGGTATTTATCTCTCCTTAATTAGATAAATAGACAGGTCATAACCCTTTAAGGGTGATGACCTGGAACAATATCGTTTTAGTGCAGCCTATCCAGCATCAGTATTAATATCAGCGCATGATTGTTATCATACTCAATATTTACTCTGAGACGCTGCTTATTTAAATGAGATTCAATGGTTCTAGGGAGCCACTTAATCAAAAAATTCACTCCCCTGGCATTTCCGCTTGACTGTTTAATAGCGACTTTTGCCTGGCATAAAATGGAAATGATGGTGGTTTTTAATGCAAAGACATGATCCTGATGAAGCAGGCACAATGACCAGGCTTCCTGAGTCATAAAAACCGGTACAGTAAATATCTGCCTGGCAACTGAGGTAAGATCAATTAAAAAATCGTCCTGCAGAGGCTGTTTTTGGCAAACGTTATTTTGCTTTGAAAAAAAATGATCATGACCGGTACGCATCTGTACACGACCATTGCCTGATTGAGCCCTCATTAGAGGGGAATAGGGTTTGTTGAATACGGCGATATGAGGGGGTGTCATAATGAGTCTTCATAAAATAGACCAGAGAACACAGATCACCGCAACGCGAGGAATGGTTTCCCCGGTGGGTTAAAATAATCATACTTTTTAAGTATTCAATAAAAACCGCTAATGCGGTTTTTATTGAAAATACACAAATATCGAAAGCTTAGGTCACAGCTTCTGATTCGTTGTGCGTTGAGACGCTTTCATTCGGTATTTTGTTGACGGATTCCTTTATTGGTGCAGTGTAAACACTATCACCATTGATTTTAACCCAGCTAATATAAAGTAGATGTGCTTTTGTGCAAATCCCTACTTCACCTTTTTTAGGGCCCTTTTTGTAAACAAAGGTTTCGGTATATTGATCACCAATTTTAAAACCAATCAGAATCTGTTTATTATCCTTACTGGCTTTTTCTAGGCGACGAATCAATTTAGATGCTTCTGCACCCGACACCCGACAATCAAAATAACTGTATTCTACTGCTGTCTTTAAACCTCTTAGTGCGCCTATCGTACAAGCCATGAAAGCATCCCCTTTTTTAGGGTTTACTTCACGAATCCGGTTAACGTAACCCACGCCGGATGTATGCAGGTCAAAGTATTCATTGATAGTGTTATTTGTAGTCTCTGCTTTGTATGAATTGTTCATGATGTTTCTCCAAAATAAAAAAACGGAAAAACACAGCTTGCCCGAAGGGAAAATGGTTTTCCCGATGGGTTAATAAAATTGATGTCTAAACAGACGGTTTAGACGAGTTTGAAATTATTTTTTGTTCTTTATTGGTTACTTACTATGGTGTTTATTCCACCATTTTGCGAACCATAGCATACCAAGACAAGTGACTCCAATTACCGTCACAAGAATATTAAATTGACTCATCTTCATTCTCCAAGATAGTTATTGAACCAGAAATGATTAAAATACCTCCCCAAAAAAAAGGGTAAATTACCTCAAAAAAACTAGCATCTTTTAATAAATCCATTACTAAACTAGCAACAAATAAAGCAACGCCAATTTTTCTAACATCTTCTTTTAATGTTTCATAGTTGA
>CAZLLL010000033.1:0-13241 GCA_964560255.1 uncultured Methylomonas sp. | reverse complement strand
TCTTTTTGTCCGTCTTCTGCGTTGTAGAAATAGTTACGTAGCCAGCTATGCGCCTGTTACTACGCCTTGAATACGAACAAAAATACTGCCCAATATTGGACGTTTATTTATTTCCAGCTCCCTAGATAAAGCCCACATTTTATTGAGCGCATAAAAATGTAAAGTAGGCAGATAAAGTCCAAGCATTATGACGATACAAAGCAGTGATAATAGCCATGCTTTTCCAGCAATAAAATAAGCGGCGTTTGCAGGGCTTGCTCTTGCGTCCATCGTTTACTTGTCCAGTTTTTGGGTAAAGAACCAGAGCGGATAACCTGTAAGTTTTCGAGCCCCTGATCAAGTGCAATTTTTAGCGAATTATCAGATGATTCATCATCGACTAAAATAATATGCAAATCCTGTCCTTAGGAACGTGCACGAAATAACTTGGGCAACTTGCTTGTCTTTTTATCCGTCTTCAGCGTTGTATAAATAGTTACGTAGCTGGCTATGCGCCTATTTATACGCCTTGAATACGAATAAAAATGCTGCGCCAGTTGCCTAACTTATGTCGTGCACGTTCCTTGCCACTTTAAAGCTTGCAATGTATCGGCAATCACCTACGCTTCACTGCGTGCTGGAATAAGCACGGTGATATCTGTTAAATCAGCCTGTCTGTTGTCCATTATTTTCTAGGACTTCTCTGGTACGCCAAGGCTGCCAGCGCAGTTAATACTTCTGTCATTGTGCAATAAGAGATTACACTTCTACCTTAACAGGAATATCTGTCAATGAAGTCGGCGTATAAATAGGTGCAGCAACGATAGCCCCCTGTGTTTTTGGTCCACGCAGTGCAACACCCAGTGCTTTTATGGGGTGCGCCAGAGTATCTTCTACCGCAGTGGCTTCATAGCCACAATGTGCCATGCAACCTTCGCATTTAGGGTTTTTTCCCGCACCGTACTTATCCCAGGGGGTGGTTTCCATTAACTCTTGAAAGCTCTCTACATATCCTTCGTCTGACAATAAGTAACACGGCTTCTGCCAGCCAAATACATTTCGCGTTGGATTCCCCCAGGGCGTGCAATCATAGGCCTGATTACCTGCCAGAAAGTCCAGATAAAGTGAAGAATGATTTAATTTCCATTGCTTGTTTTTACCAATCGCAAAAATTCCGCGAAATAACTCTTTTGCTGCCTGACTCGATATAAAAGCATCCTGATCTGGTGCATCGGCATAACTGAATCCTGGCGCAATGGTAATCCCTTCGACACCTAGTTCGGTCGCATAGTCTAAAAAATCAGCGACTTCCTGTGATGTTTCCCCCTGAAACAAGGTGCAGTTAATGGTCACTCGAAAACCTTTATCTAAGGCCATTTTGATTGCTTCTACGGCAATATCGAAGACTCCATCCTGGCACACTGATGTATCATGGCGTAACTGATTGCCATCTAAATGGATGGAAAAATTTAAATACGGTGAAGGGGTGTAATTTTTAATTTTTTTCTTTAACAATAAAGCATTGGTACATAGGTAAACAAATTTTTTACGCGCGACAATACCGGCTACAATTTCCGGCATTTCTTTATGAATTAAGGGCTCACCTCCAGGGATAGACACCATAGGGGCACCACATTCATCGACCGCTTGCAGACATTCGGCAACAGATAAGCGCTTATTGAGTATATCATCTGGATAGGCAATTTTTCCACAACCTGCACACGCCAAGTTACAACGAAACAAAGGCTCTAGCATCAACACTAAAGGGTATTTTTTCGCCCCTTTGATCTTTTGTTTTATTAAATAAGTACCGACAGCAATTTGCTGTCTTAATGGAACCCCCATAAGCTTAACTCCAAAACTTAATTATAGACTATATTAAAGTTGTAAATATGCAACAAAACAGAAAAAGCAGAAAAGTACGCTTTAAATTTTCTAAACTAACATTCATTACTATTTACTAATGCTAGATTAGCATACTATTTTTAAGCGCTTAATGCTAGTTGAGTTGCTTTTTTTCATAAAACTAAAATAATTATTCACTGTTAAAAATACTTCCGCAGTGACCTTTTAGGTACTGATAGTAAGACAAAAATGTCACTTTTTCGCAAAAAAACAACATATTTTGTATTTAAGCCACATTCAGTCTATAATTTAACCCCGATAATTAGTTTTTTGCCTTTCACAACACCTTTGTAGACAATATGACTGACACTCAAGTTTCAATTGAAAATCCAGAATCATTATTAGCCGCCACTGACGAAGTTTTTCAGGCGATATTATTAGAAGGTGTTTCACGTACATTTGCCCTGACTATTCCGCAATTACCCGCTGAGTTATATCCTGCGGTTGCCAATGCTTATTTGCTGTGTCGAATTGTTGATACAGTAGAAGATGAAGTTTCTCTAAGCTTCAAGCAAAAGGAACGTTTTTGTAGCCGTTTTATAGATGTTGTGAGCACTGGTAAAGGGGCCAACAATTTTGCAACTGAGCTTGCACCACTGCTTTCAGAGCAAACTATTCCTGCTGAGCATGTACTGATTGAGCTTACTCCACGCGTTATCGAAATTACGCACAGTTTTGATGCAGAACAAATTGCTGCTTTACTAAGCTGTGTTGAAACCATGGCAAAAGGCATGCCTACCTACCAAGGAATGGATTTACAGGGTGGCCTGGCAACGCTGAAAGATATGGACGAATACTGCTATTATGTCGCTGGCTGTGTCGGTGAAATGCTGGCAAAATTATTTTGTCATTACTCTCCTGAAATCAATCAGCACCGAGAGCAGTTACTAGAACTTTCCACTTCGTTTGGCCAGGGGCTGCAAATGACCAATATCTTAAAAGATATCTGGGATGATGCCCAGCGTGGAGTCTGCTGGTTGCCACAAGATATTTTTACTGAAACAGGCTTTGACCTAAACAACCTGAATACCGCCACCAGCACAGCAGAATTTCGCTTAGGGTTAGAGCATTTAATCAGTATTGCACAGGGGCATTTAAAAAATGCACTGACTTATACTCAATTATTGCCCAGTCATGAAGTGGGTGTGCGTAACTTTTGCCTCTGGGCTTTAGGCATGGCGGTACTTACATTAAATGAAATCAAGCAGCACCTGGATTTCAATGACTCTAGCCAGGTCAAAATTACGCGTAAAAGTGTTAAGGCAACGATTCTTACCACCCGCTTAATAGGGCGTAGCAATCTGCTGTTATCTGCTTTGTTTAATTTAAAAAGCAAGCAGCTGATCTGTAAAGATTGGCAATACAGCTCTAAATAATAGATTGCCCCATGTTTACTGAAGACTACAACAATATGAGCACCATCCATTCATTGGACACTGCCATAACAAACGCACAAAGCAAATTGCTTGCTTTGCAGCATCAGGATGGCTATTGGCTATTTGAGTTAGAAGCCGACTGCACTATTCCCGCTGAATATATCATGATGATGCACTATCTGGATGATATAGAGACAACATTGCAAGCTAAACTGGCTGTCTATTTACGCGCGCATCAATCTAGCGATGGCAGCTATCCCTTATTTCAAGGAGGTAAAGGCGATATTAGCTGTAGTGTTAAAGTTTACTATGCGCTCAAAATGGCAGGCGATCAGCCTGAGCAAGCGCATATGGCACGTTTACGTGATTTTATACTGAGCCAGGGTGGCGCGGCTAAAGCGAATGTTTTTACGCGTATTGCCCTCGCTATTTTTGAACAATTACCGTGGCGCGGTGTCCCCTTTATACCCGTAGAAATCATGTTATTACCTCGCTGGTTTCCGTTTCATATTGATAAAGTATCCTATTGGTCGCGCACGGTGATGATCCCTTTATTTATTTTATGCACACTGGAAGCAAAGGCTAAAAACCCGCTTAAGATTGATATTCTGGAATTATTTATAACTCACCCTGACAAGGAAAAACACTATTTTCCTGAAAGAGGCCTGGTGAATAAATTTTTCTTGTTTTTAGATGCACTAGGTCGTAAATCACGTATGCTAGTGACTGACAAAATGCACAAAATCGCTGTTGCCAAAGCAAAGAACTGGTTTACAGAACGACTTAATGGTGAAGATGGACTGGGAGGTATTTTTCCGGCGATGGTTAACGCCTATGAAGCCATGCTGTTACTCGGTATGCCAGCAAACCATGAACAGGTTGTTACAGCGCGTAAGGCAATTGATAAGCTATTGGTTATCAAAGAAAGCTCGGCTTATTGTCAGCCCTGTTTGTCACCTATCTGGGATACAGGACTCGCATTACTCGCACTACAGGAAGCAGATTTATCAGCCACCGAAGAGAGTAGACAGCGGGCTTATGATTGGTTGAAAACCAAACAATTATCTGATGAACCAGGTGACTGGCGTATTCAACGGCCTAAACTGGAAGGTGGCGGATGGGCATTTCAATTTGCAAATCCACATTACCCTGATGTCGATGACACCGCTGTTGTCGCCTATGGCATGGCAACGTCTGGTTTAGCTGAGATGAATGAAGCGATTCATCGTGCAACTCGCTGGATTGTTGGTATGCAGGCAAGCAATGGCGGTTATGGTGCATTTGATGTGGATAATACTTATTATTATCTAAATGAAATTCCGTTTGCCGACCACGGCGCTTTATTAGACCCACCAACGGCAGATGTCAGCGCGCGCTGCGTGATGCTAATGGCCAAAGTGGTAGAAAACCATAGCGAATACTTACCTGCATACAATCGCTGTTTAGATTATATTCGCGCAGAACAGGAAGAGAATGGTTCATGGTTTGGACGCTGGGGAACAAATTACATTTATGGCACTTGGTCAGTTCTGATTGCATTAGAGCAAGCTGATATACCTAAAACCGATCTACTGTACACTAAAGCGGTTAAATGGCTAAAAAGTGTGCAACATGCCGATGGTGGCTGGGGTGAGGATAATCACAGTTATCACGATCAGGCATTAAGTGGCCAATATCACACCAGCACGGCCTTTCAGACTGCCTGGGCAACATTGGCTCTAATGGCGGCGGGTGAATATCAATCCAAAGAAGTTAAAGCAGGTATAGACTATTTGCTCAAAAAGCAGAACCATGAAGGCTTATGGACAGATAACTGTCATACAGCCCCTGGCTTTCCACGGGTATTCTATTTGAAATATCATGGTTATGATAAATTTTTTCCATTATGGGCCTTGGCACGCTATCGAAATGAGAAAAATAGCACGTGATTACCGGTATTTTGGTTGCATTACCTGAGGAACTGCGCACACTGACTAATGCTAAGTTAAAATCGGGTGAATGTATCAATGTGGCGCATAATACGCTAGTCATTCTATCAGGGGCAGGGTCTGCCCATGCCAGTATGGCTACACAAAAGTTAATAAAAAAAGGTGCTGAGCAGCTCATTAGCTGGGGCTGTGCAGGTGCCTTAGCACCTTTTCTAAAAGCAGGCGATTTGCTTATTCCTAAGTCTATTCTGACACAGGATGCTACGCAACTGGCAACACAGCAAAGCTGGTCCAAACAAATAATTAGTACCCTTGAATCTGCGATTCAATGCTATGATGGCAGCCTTTTTGCGAATGACTCTGTCATCACATTAGCTGAGGATAAAATGCACCTATACCAGACAAGCAAAGCACTCGCTGTCGATATGGAAAGTGCTGCGCTAGCGCGTGTTGCACAACAGGCAAAAGTTCCCTTTGTGGTAATACGTAGTATTGTTGACCCTGCTGATCTGGACTTGCCGAATGCGATCAGTCATGCCATGAGCGATAACGGTATTGTTTCTATACCAAAATTGGTATTTTATTTATGTTTGCACCCAGTAGAATTACCGCGTTTAATTAAGCTGGGGCTGCATTTTCACTCTGCCAGTAAAACATTAAAGTATGTCGCCTCTCAGCTTGTGCATATCACTCAAGTACAGCAAACTCAGATATGTCAATAGCAAATAAAATACTTGCCTGGCAAGCTTGTTTTATCACACGCTATGCCTGGCTTATCGTCATCACTGCGCTGTTGTTGACGGGGGCAAGCATTTATTATGCAAAAGATCATCTGGGGGTGAATAATAACTCCTCAGAGATGCTTTCACCGGATTTGCCTTTTCAACAGAATTTTAAACGCCTGGAAGCCGCATTTCCACAGGATACCAATGCTATACTCTTTGTGGTCGATACGCAATCCCCCGAAGAAACCGCAATGCTCGCAGAGAAGCTATTAAAACAACTCAATAATAATAGTGATTTTTTTGAATCCAGCTATATACCGGATGACAATGCTTTCTTTCGTCAGCAGGCTTTTCTTTATCTCTCTAACGAAGAGCTGGATAAATTAGCCAGTAATTTAACCGATGCCCAGCCTTTTATTGGTTATTTAACACAAAACTATCACTTAAAAGGGCTATTTGATATTTTAACAGAGGCACTGGAAAATAATGATAGCGTGATCAGTCAGAGCTTACCTGCGCTTTTATCAGCGATTAGCACCGCCATCAGCAAAACGGCCAGCGGTGAACATTATCAACTTTCCTGGCAAAGTATTCTTAACCCTAACAAACTCGCCAATAAAACACGCCGTATTGTGATTACCAAGCCCAGGTTAAATTTTCAGTCTATGATGCCAGTCGCTGTGGCCATAGAAAAAGCGCGTGAGATTGCAACAACTCTTAAACTTGCAGCACCAGGCACTGACATTCGTATTACCGGTGATATTGCCCTACAGCACGAAGAACTTGAAGACATAGGCAAAGGTGCGGTATTCAGTGGCATGGGCTCCTTGATACTGGTTTTATTTATCCTGTTTAAGTGTTTTCATTCTATTAAATTATTGCTAGCGACACTTATTACACTGCTGATGGGACTCACCTTGACTGCTGGTTTTGCCGCTGTTGCCATTGGTCATTTAAATGTTATTTCTGTTTCTTTTGCCGCTCTCTATATAGGCTTAGGCGTGGATTTTGCAATCCATATGAACCTGCATTATCGTGATGGGATTGTTAAAAAACAAGGAACCCCGCTTGCCATAAAAAATGCGCTACAAAGTGTTGGTTTTTCACTCTTTCTTTGTGCACTGACCACCTCCATTGGTTTTTTTGCCTTTGTGCCCACTGATTATAAAGGCGTATCTGAGCTCGGTATGATATCCGGTGTCAGCATGTTTATCGGATTGCTGGTGTCACTTGTAGTATTGCCTGCCATACTGACTATTTTCAAACTTAAACAGGCTGAACCATTTTTTCACTCGACTCAAGCCAGTTTTTTACAAACCTTTCCCTTTCGTTATAAAAAATCTATCCGTATAAGCACTATCCTGTTAGCGTTTGCCTGCCTGTTTGCTATTCCGTATATCAGTTTCGACTCCAATCCTATTGAAATGCGTAACCCCAAAGCAACATCCGTAATGACTTTTAAAGATTTATTAAAATCAGAAACGGATTCGCCGTATGCACTGTATACCTTAAGTAATAGCCTGCAAGAAGCACAGCAGCTAGCGCTAAAACTAGAGCAACTAGCCACTGTCCATGGCACGGTCACACTAGCAAGTCTGGTTCCAGCAGATCAGGAAGAAAAACTATATACCATTGAAGACCTAGCATTGATGCTAGGCCCGCAACTCAGTCAATTTGATGCAACGCTGACATCGTCTGATACGGCTAGGGTACTCGCTCAGTTTCAGCAAACCATCAATACGTTGCTGCAAAACAATGAATCTGCTATTAATCCTGAGATTTTACTCAAGCTCAGTGCTAGTATCGACACCTTTTTAATCACCTTCAAACAGTCCGCAGAACCTGTGATTCTAGCCCAGACACTCGATAATAATATATTAGGCTTATTACCTTATATGATTAATACACTGAGTCTAGGCTTGACAGCTTATGAATTTTCTATCACTGATTTACCTGACTATATTAGCCGGCAATGGTTAAGCCCAAGCGGCATATACCGCACGATGATCATACCAGAACAGGACTTGAACATCGCGGCTAACCTTAAACAATTTGCTCAAGATGTGCAAAGTATAGAACCTAGTGCAGTGGGTATGCCGGTTGGCGATTTAGCATCAGGTGAGGCTGTCGTGGGTGCTTTTCAACAAGCTTTCAGTGCCTCGTTGTTGATTATTACCCTCTTATTGTGGCTTATTCTAAAAAGCATCAAAAAAACCTTATTAGTGATTGGGCCTTTATTACTCGCAGGTCTTTTAACGTGTACCGTGAATATTTTTCTTGGCATTCCGTTTAATTTTGCTAATATTATCGCCCTGCCATTACTCTTAGGCATGGGGGTAGACAGCGGTATCCATATTATGCATTGTCTACATGAACATCTTGACGAAGATCAACATTTATTACAAACCAGCACAGCACGTGGTGTAATGTTTAGTTCGGTCACCACAATGAGTAGCTTTATCAGTCTGGCACTGATTCCACACTTCGGTATCTCCAGTATGGGGATTACCTTAGCCGTGGGTATTAGTATGACCTTGCTTTGTACCCTTATTATATTGCCTGCTTTTAGTAGCAAAAGCATTCAACTTTAAAATATAAGCACACGATTATCCATGTCCTTTAGTATCGCCAAACTTTTTACTCAACATAGCCAGGATAAATTTGCGCTACATGAACAGTATTTGAATCATCAAATGGTGCGTGTACTGCAAACCATAGGCTATGACCGTCACTATACAAAGGCAAGCGGTCAATACTTATACGATCAGGATAATACTGAATATCTGGACTGTCTCAGTGGTTTTGGTGTATTTGCCGTGGGTCGCAATCATCCGGCTGTGATCAGTGCATTACAGGAAACACTAACCTTAGAACTGCCTAATCTGGTGCAAATGGATGTCTCACTCTTAAGCGGCTTACTGGCGAAAAAGATTCTGTCTACTACAGCGGATAATCTGACAAAGCTATTTTTTTGTAATTCAGGCACCGAAGCGGTCGAAGCCGCAATAAAGTTTGCGCGCTACACGACTAAACGGCAAAAGATTGTTTTTTGTGAGCAGGGCTATCATGGCCTAACCATGGGGGCGTTGTCGCTGGTGGGGGATGATATTTTTCGTGAAGGCTTTGGGCCATTATTACCCGATTGTCATTCAGTCCCTTTTAATGATCTTAGCGCATTAGAACAGGCATTAAGCGGCAAAGATGTTGCAGCCTTTATTGTCGAACCCATACAAGGCAAAGGAGTCAATCTGCCAGATGACAACTATCTGGCCGAAGTTGAACGTCTGTGTAAACAATACGGCACACTTTTTGTGGCTGATGAAGTGCAAACAGGCCTGGGCCGCACCGGAAAATTCTGGGCAATTGAGCACTGGGGTGTACAACCGGATATGATTTGTATGGCGAAAGCCTTATCCGGCGGTTTTGTGCCTGTCGGAGCGGTGGCTATGACCGATAAGATTATGCATAGCGTCTTTAATCGTATGGACAGAGCGGTAGTACATGGCTCAACTTTCTCCAAGAACAATATGGCGATGGCGGCAGGCCTGGCAACATTGCAAGTGATAGAAGATGAAAATCTGGTTGAAAACAGTGCGCAAGTCGGAACAGAGGTTATTAATAGCCTAAATGCCATGAGCACAAAATACGAATTTTTAAAAGAGGTTCGCGGTAAGGGTTTAATGATTGCCATAGAATTTCAAGCTCCCAAAAGTCTTAAACTTAAAGCGGCCTGGGTAGCACTGGAAGCGGCGAATAAGGGTTTATTCTGCCAGATGGTCACCATTCCCCTATTTAAAGAACACCACTTATTAACGCAAGTGGCTGGGCATGGCATGAATGTCATTAAATTACTGCCGCCGCTCAATTTGACAGAAAAAGATCGTGACTGGGTTGTTAACTCATTCGATAACGCCATTGCTGACACTCACAAAGTCCCTGGCTCAATTTGGTCGCTGGGTAAAAACCTTGCTAGCCATGCACTCAAATCTAAAAAAGGGTCATAAGGATCGTATTATGAAAATCGCAGAAAACTACCCACTTTTACATACTATTGATCTTCCCGAAGATGTGCGTAAATTATCCAGAAATCAACTGATTCCTTTGTCCACTGAATTGCGTGAATTTTTAACGCATACCGTCAGTCTATCAGGCGGACATTTTTCAGCGGGACTGGGCACAGTTGAGTTAACCGTTGCTCTACATTATGTTTACAACACCCCTAAAGATCAGTTAGTCTGGGATGTCGGCCATCAGGCATATCCTCATAAGATTTTAACGGGTCGCAAGGAGCGTATGCCAACGATTCGTGCAAAAGATGGCGTTTCGGCATTTCCAAAACGCAAAGAAAGTGAATACGATGCTTTTGGTGTCGGACACTCTAGCACCTCTATTAGTGCAGCATTAGGCATGTCAATTGCGGCAGAAAATAAGGGCGAAAACAGCCGTATGGTGGCTATTATTGGTGATGGTAGCATTACTGGCGGAATGGCCTTTGAAGCAATGAATCATGCAGGCTCTTTAGATGCCAATTTACTGGTCATTTTAAATGACAATGATATGGCCATCTCGCCCAATGTCGGCGCAATGAATAATTATTTTACCAAAATCATCTCCAGTAAACTCTATTCCTCTGTACGTGAAGAAAGTAAAAAAGTACTCAGTGGCTTACCTTCGGTATGGGAATTAGCAAGAAAAACCGAAGAGCATGTCAAAGGCATGATTGTCCCAGGTACTTTATTTGAAGAACTCGGCTTTAACTATATTGGCCCTATAGATGGTCATGATGTGGATATGCTAGTGGACACACTACAGGCCGTTAAAGAGCTCTCAGGCCCGGTGTTTTTACATATCGTGACAAAAAAAGGCAAGGGCTATGCACCTGCCGAAAAAGACCCATTAGCTTATCATGGTGTACCTGCTTTTGACCCTAGCAAGGACTGCCTGCCTAAATCGGCACCGTCTTCTCACCCAACCTACACCCAGGTATTTGGTGGCTGGTTATGTGATATGGCAGAAAAAGATAAGCGCTTAATGGGTATTACCCCTGCCATGCGAGAAGGTTCGGGTATGGTAAAGTTCTCCGAATGCTACCCTAAGCGTTATTTTGATGTGGCTATTGCAGAACAACATGCTGTTACGCTGGCTGCTGGACAAGCCTGCCAAGGTGCCAAACCTGTTGTCGCAATCTACTCAACATTTTTACAACGCGCCTATGATCAACTCGTCCATGATGTCGCCATCCAGAATCTGGATGTTTTATTTGCTATCGACCGCGCTGGCCTGGTAGGCCCAGATGGCCCTACACATGCAGGCAGTTTTGATTATAGCTTTCTGCGCTGTATTCCTAATATGCTAGTCATGGCACCTGCCGATGAAAATGAATGTCGCCAGATGCTTAGCACAGGCTACAACTATGATGGCCCTGCTGCTGTACGCTATCCGCGAGGCAAAGGCCCTGGTACGGTGGTCAATGCAGACTTTGCTGAACTCAAAATCGGTATAGCAGAAATACGTCATCAGGGAGGGCGTATTGCTATACTTGCCTGGGGCAGCATGGTCACACCTGCATTAGAAGTCGGTAAGCAGTTGGGTGCGACAGTGGTTAATATGCGTTTTATCAAACCACTCGATGCTGAGATAATTCTTGAAATGGCTAAAACACATGAGGTGATTGTGACTATCGAAGAAAATGCGCTAGCAGGGGGAGCGGGTAGTGCTATTAATGAATTTTTACAAGCACAGAAAATATTAATGCCGGTGTTAAACATCGCTCTACCTGATAAATTTGTCGAACAAGGAACGCGTGAAGAACTATTAACAGAGTGTGCTCTGGATACTCAGGGGATTTTAAATAGCATAGAAATTTTTTGTGCGTAATAAGGAGCGTGCACGAAATAACTTGGGCAACTTGCTTGTCTTTTTATTCGTCTTCAGCGTTGTATAAATAGTTACGTAGCTAGCTATGCGCCTATTTATACGCCTTGAATACGAATAAAAATACTGCGCCAGTTGCCCAAGTTATTTCGTGCACGTTCCTAAAGGCGTAGGTTGTGGGTGAGGCACGAACCCCAACAAAATAGATCACAACACGGCATCCTTCATTTATCGGTTTACACTTTGGCAGGAGTGCAATAGCTTTAGCTATTGCTGTGTACTGAAAAAGCTAAAGCTTTTTTACTCCTGCACTGATTCATACTTTAAAAGTGTAAACTACCTTTAGGGGCAAATGAAAGATGCCCACAACACCTATAAATGTTGGGGTTCGTGCCTCACCCCAACCTACGTGATAATATTGTACTGTGTCTTATTCTCCTATAAAATCTCTTATCGCGCTGTGCCTGTTTGTTTTTCCAATGCTCAGCTTTGCGCACGGTACCATCAGGCCCTGGCAATCTATCTGGTCAGCATGGATTTATACTCCCGATGTTGCCATTCCCATGCTATTAACCGTAGTGGTCTATTTCCGTGGCCGCGCAAAACGGCGTGAAGCCAATCGCCCTGTCAGTATGGGACAAACAATAACTTTTCTGCTGGGTATGCTATGCTTTGTTATTGCCTTGCAATCGCCCTTAGAACCACTTTCAGAACACTTTCTATTTTTTCATCAGATAGAACACCTATTAATGCGTGGTTTAGGCCCCTTGCTATTGATATTAAGTATGCCCTTAGCTCCTTTATTGCAAGGGCTCCCTAAAATAATACGTCACTCTGTGTTAACGCCCATAGTCAGGAACAAAGTTATCCAATGGCTATATGGTTTTTTAGGTCATCCTGTTATTGCTTCAATCCTATTTATTGCCACCCTACTGATCTGGCAAATACCTAGCCTACATAACGAGGCTTTAGCCGATCAATCATTGCATAACACCATGCACTTTACGATGATACTGACCGGTTTCTTTTTTTGGTGGCTAATCTGTGATCCACGCCAGAAATCCTCACGTATTCCGTTTGGCATCCGCATTATTGTTTTATGGCTAGTGACCATTCCCAATACGATAATTGGAGCTATTATTACTTTAAAAAGAGATCAGATTTATACCGCCTATGATGTGCTTGATGGTCGTTTAGAAATCGAAATAATGCTCGACCAGCAACTCGGCGGTATTATGATCTGGGGGCCTGGTGGCATGATGGGGCTGATTGGCACGGCCGTGGTTTTTTTTCTGTGGACACGTAAGGATAGAAAATTGCGTTATGCGCCACGGCAGTCTTAGCTTGAAGACCTAGTGCAATAGAAATTTTTGCCCTAAAGAGAAATTTACTTTAACTCCTATGGTCAGGACTTCGACAGCCTAATAAGACCCCCAATACTATTAGGGAGCTGG
>CAZLLL010000032.1:0-13542 GCA_964560255.1 uncultured Methylomonas sp. | reverse complement strand
AAGGCGAACAAAAAGACAAGTCAGAATGCACACGTTATTTGATTCCCATTCCTTAGTGATGAATGATGACGGTTAGTTAATTAGTGGTATTCTGGAAACAGGAAATAACAAAATTTCAGGCGGTCAATTGATCGCTTTTTTTGTGCCTGGCAAATAAAAACGTACACGGTAACGAGGTGTAAATATTTTGGTGGCAATGAGTGCCGATAAATTCAGAGTAAAACAAGCCCCTACCCAATAGTAGTTTTCAGCTAGAAGGAAATTTATGAGATTTTTTTGATTTTAAGCTTTAAGAATAACCATCTAAAACAGATATTTAGATGGTAGGCACGAGTGAATTCGAATCACCGACCCCTACCATGTCAAGGTAGTGCTCTAACCAACTGAGCTACGCGCCTAAAGAGACTTAATACTAAGTTGTGTTGGTAGGCGCGAATAGATTCGAACTACTGACCCCCACCATGTAATGGTGGTACTCTAACCAACTGAGCTACACGCCTAAATAAACTTAGTGCCTTAAGAAAGGATTATTTTACCCAAGATAATAGTTTTTGCAAGCCTTAAATTAACATTTCTGCTTGTAATTGCTTAATCTCATCTCTGATTTTTGCTGCTTCTTCAAATTCCAGGTTTTTTGCATGTTTATACATTTGCTCATCTAGCTGCGCTAACTTTTTTTCTTTATCTTTTGGAGACAATGACTTGTAACTTTCAGCCTGCTCTGCTACTTTATTTTTTGCTGTTTGGTTAAGGCCTGCACCGGGTATAGCCAGTTCTAAAATATCAGTGACTGATTTAAAAATAGTTGTTGGCGTGATCCCTTGTTGCAGATTAAAAGCATGCTGTTTCTCGCGGCGGCGCTGTGTTTCTTCGAGTGCCTGAGCCATAGATTTGGTAATTCTATCACCATATAATATAGCTTTACCATTAACATTTCTGGCCGCTCGCCCGATAGTTTGTATTAATGATACGACTGAGCGTAAAAAACCTTCTTTATCGGCATCCAGAATGGCCACTAAAGACACTTCGGGTATATCCAGACCTTCTCGTAACAAATTGATACCCACCAGCACATCAAATACACCCAAACGTAAATCACGAATAATTTCCACTCGTTCTACGGTATCAACATCTGAATGTAGATAGCGCACGCGTATGCCGTGTTCCATTAAATATTCGGTCAAATCTTCCGACATTCTTTTAGTCAGGGTGGTTACTAACACCCGCTCTTTTTTATCCACCCGCAGATTAATTTCTGATAATAAATCATCCACCTGAGTCGTTGCGGGACGTACTTCAATCTCAGGATCTAACAGCCCAGTTGGCCTGACTAACTGTTCGACAAACTGTCCTGAGTGCTTTTTCTCATAAGGACCTGGGGTTGCGGAAACATAAATTCGCTGTCCTATCTTACTTTCGAATTCATCAAACCGCATCGGCCTGTTATCTAAAGCGGAGGGCAATCTAAATCCATATTCAACCAGCGTTTCTTTGCGCGATCTATCGCCTTTATACATCGCCCCGATTTGGGGTACTGTCACATGGCTTTCATCAATGATAACAACAGAATTTTTGGGTAAATAATCAAACATCGTGGGAGGAGACTCACCTGAGTCTCGCCCAGATAAATAGCGCGAGTAATTTTCTATGCCAGAACAGTAACCCACTTCATAAATCATTTCTATATCAAACAATGTGCGCTGTTCTAAGCGTTGTGCTTCAACAAGTTTATTTAATGAACGTAGCTGCTCTAAACGCTCTTTTAGCTCATTTTTGATTTTTTCAACTGCTTCCAGTAATGTTTCACGCGGTGACACATAGTGACTTTTTGGGTAAATAGTGAAACGGGCAATACGATGTAAAATTTCTCCCGTTAAGGGATCAAAAAGGGATAAACGCTCAATTTCATCATCAAATAATTCTATACGCAAGGCAGCTTCATCTGATTCAGCCGGAAATATATCAATGACATCACCGCGCACACGATAAGTTCCTCTGCGTAATTCAATATCATTGCGGGTATATTGCATACTCGCTAAACGGCGCAGTATATCGCGTTGTTTCAATGTGTCTCCGCGCACGACATGCAGCACCATTTTAAAGTATGATTCAGGCTCTCCCAAACCATAAATAGCAGAAACTGTCGCAACAACAATAGTATCTTTACGCTCCAGCAAGGCTTTAGTTGCTGACAAGCGCATTTGTTCTATATGCTCATTGCGAGATGCATCTTTATCAATAAAGGTATCTGATGCAGGCACATAGGCTTCAGGTTGATAATAATCGTAATAAGATACAAAATATTCAACGCTGTTTTCGGGAAAAAACTCCTTCATTTCTCCATATAATTGTGCTGCCAGCGTCTTGTTCGGTGCCATGATCATGGCAGGACGCTGAATTTCATAGATCATATTGGCAATGGTAAAAGTTTTTCCGGAACCTGTTACACCTAGCAAGGTTTGATGCACTTCGCCATCGGCAAGTCCTTCTATTAATTGCTTAATGGCTGTAGGTTGATCGCCTGCGGGTTTAAATGGACTGTGAATTTTGAATAGTTTACTCACTCTGTGTTGCTCTATCTTAGGCTTTTTTATTATTGGTAGATTCAGTCTTTGTCATGTGTTTTGTTGAGGTTCGCGCCTCACCCACACCCTACGCTTTTCAGTTGATGCATAAGGTTTGTGACAACTGTGATTAAATTGCAAACTTTAGAAACGGGGTAAATACCCCGTCTCGCATTGCTTATCCGTAAACAGAGGAAAACTCATTCCAATCAAACCTCTACCGAATCCGCCCTGTCCTGATAATGCTTAATCTGGTCAAAATTCAAATAGCGATAGGTATCCTCCGCTGTTTCATTAATCTGATTCGCATAGCTCAGGTATTCTTCAGCGGTTGGAATTTTGCCCAATATAGAACACACCGCCGCTAATTCTGCTGAGCATAGATATACATTTGCGTTATTTCCTAAACGATTCGGAAAATTTCGAGTTGAAGTTGAAACCACCGTGGCATTTTCTGCTACACGTGCCTGATTCCCCATACATAAGGAACACCCAGGCATTTCCATGCGTGCGCCCGATTTGCCAAAGATGCTGTAATACCCCTCTTCGACTAACTGCTCCTGATCCATTTTTGTCGGTGGCGCGACCCAGAGCTTGGTTGGTAATTGGCCTTGCTGTTTTTCTAATAATTTACCTGCGGCACGAAAGTGACCAATATTCGTCATACAAGACCCTAAAAATACTTCATCAATTTTAGTACCAGCAATATCAGATAAAGTTTTTACATCATCAGGGTCATTAGGACAAGCCATGATTGGCTCTTTAATTTCACTAATGTCAATGTCTAATACCGTATGATATTCCGCATCCGCATCCGGCTCCATTAACACAGGTGTCGCTAACCAGGCCTGCATTTCCTTGATTCTGCGTTCAATGGTGCGCACATCACCATAGCCTTCCGCTATCATCCATTTCAGCATGGTAATATTGGAAGTGATATATTCGCGAATCGGTGCTTCATCCAGACGAATGGTACAGCCCGCTGAAGAACGTTCGGCAGAGGCATCAGACAGTTCAAATGCCTGTTCAACTTTTAAATCAGGGAGTCCTTCAATCTCTAAAATACGCCCCGAAAAAACATTTTTCTTGCCTTTTTTCTCTACCGTTAATAAGCCCTGCTTAATCGCTGCCAAAGGAATGGCATTGACTAAATCACGTAAAGTAATACCTGCTTGCATAATACCTGTAAAACGCACCAGAACAGATTCAGGCATATCCAGAGGCATAACTCCGGTCGCCGCAGCAAAAGCCACTAGACCAGACCCGGCCGGGAATGAAATACCAATAGGGAAACGTGTATGCGAGTCACCACCGGTACCAACAGTGTCAGGCAAAAGCATGCGGTTTAACCACGAATGAATAATACCGTCCCCCGGGCGTAGCGCAACCCCCCCGCGATTCATGATAAAGTCAGGTAAACTATGTTGCATGGCAACATCTATCGGTTTTGGATAAGCTGCCGTATGACAAAAAGATTGCATCACCAAATCCGCAGAAAAACCTAAGCAGGCTAAATCTTTTAATTCATCACGTGTCATCGGCCCTGTGGTATCTTGTGATCCCACTGTCGTCATATGCGGTTCACAGTATGTATTGGGTCGTATGCCATCAACACCACAGGCTTTACCAACAATTTTTTGTGCTAGCGTAAAGCCTTGATCATTTTGCGCTATATCTTGTGGTCTACGAAAAACACTAGCCGACTCTAGGCCCAATGCTTTACGCGCTCTTTCCGTTAAGCCACGGCCTATAATAAGAGGAATACGCCCACCTGCTCGCACTTCGTCTAATAAAACATAGGTTTTTAAGCTAAAGTCACAGACCACTTCCTCACTATCATGACGCTTGACCACACCCTGGTAAGGATAGATATCAATCACGTCCCCCATCGCCATATTATCGACATTACATTCAAAAGGTAGTGCGCCAGAATCCTCCATAGTATTAAAGAAAATCGGTGCGATTTTGCCGCCAATACACACCCCCCCTGCCCTTTTATTCGGCACATGGGGAATATCATCGCCCGTAAACCAGAGTACTGAGTTGGTCGCTGATTTTCGTGAAGAGCCTGTCCCCACAACATCACCCACATACGCCACTGGAAATCCTTTTTGCTTTAATGCTTCAATTTGTTGTTCGGCATTACTGATCCCTTCTCTGGGGATTTTTAACATCGCTTGTGCATGGAGTGGAATATCAGGTCGCGACCATGCATCAGGAGCCGGTGATAAATCATCGGTATTGGTTTCACCGGTCACTTTAAAAACGGTGACGGTTAATTTTTTAGGTACTTCTGCTTTACTGGTAAACCACTCCGCATTGGCCCATGATTGCACCACTTGCTGAGCAAAAACATTGCCCGCCTCGGCTTTTTCTTGAACATCATGGAATGCATCGAATACCAGTAAGGTGTGTGACAAGGCATGTGCAGCTATCGGTGCCAGTGTATCAAAATCCAATAAATCAATCAGCGGGGTAATATTATAGCCACCGAGCATCGTGCCTAATAATTCTGTGGCACGCAGGGCATCTAATATGGGAGATGAAACCTCGCCCTTAGCAATTGCCGCTAAAAAGCCTGCTTTGACATAAGCAGCTTCATCAACACCCGCAGGTATGCGATTGCTCAATAAATCCAGCAAAAAACTTTCTTCACCCACAGGTGCTTGTTTAATCAGCTCAACCACCGCAGCAACCTGCCCAGCATTTAAAGGCTGTGGGACGATACCTTGCTCTGCTCTGTCTGCTACATGCTCGCGATATTGAGATAAAACTTCAGTTGCTGTTAATGTTTTTTCTGACATGCAATTAATACCTTGGTTAAAATTTATATTTAGCTATAGTTTCTGAGATAAATAAATTCCATTTTAAAAATAAATATATTATTTTTCAATTGCTTGTAATATGAGGATTGAAAATTAAATATATGAGAGTCTATAGCAGACTTTTCTGCTGGTGTATTCAGTATACAAGCCAGCACTCCGTATATCTACCCCAAAATAAACAAAACCATGTAATATATGATAATACCTATGGAATGGGAATTGAATAAGGGAGATGGAAACAAATAATCATCCAATATTGCTAGTCTTTTTATCCGTCTTCAGCGTTGTATAAATAGTTACGTAGCTGGCTATGCGCCTATTTATACGCCTTGAATACGAATAAAAATACTGCGCCAGTTGCCCAACTTATTTCGTGCCCATTCCTAAGTTAATACTTTTTTACTCGCGCATTGTCCTACCAATCTACTATTTTAAATCTTCTAACACACAAAAATAACTTTCATAACTTCCTATATTTCGCCCCTTTACTATAAATTCTGGCTGACATTCTGTATGCAAACCCGCCTGCCATAAACCCCCAGAGACTCTACAATCATCTGCAACTAGCCTTTTTATACGCTGCACCAGTAGCGGCTTATTCAGTCCTATATCATAGAGCCAGATTAATTCGCTATACTGTTGCTTATCAACAGATACTAGCAAAATCCGTCTATTTGAAACAATTAGCCATAATTCTTTATTTTGCAATTCAGGTAAAGCGGTCTCAATATAAATATCGGTATAGATAAACTGTGGGACCTCTTCATCCTGAAGACTTGCCATAATAAATCTGGCTAAAAAAGGCTTTATCTTCTTTTCAGGTGATCCAGAACTGAGCCGGTTTTTTAAATAGTCAGATGCATTTTCATCTATTTTTAATTGCAATACCATTGCAAAGCGTTGTTCGACGTTGTTGCGCCAAAGGCTGATTTTCTTCACATTTTTTTGGTTACGTTCCGTATCTATCGTGCTTTCTATAAAATCACTGAGCTTATCGACTAGCTGCTTTTTTGCATCAGCATCCATAAAATCATTGGCATAAGCATCTGGGTTGGCACTTTTACCTTGGGCTATGTAATGATAAAGAAAGACTCGGTCATATTCGCTACGCAAGGATAGTCCACTGATTATTTTCAGTATTTTACTTAGGGTGGTGAGTTCAATAGGCTTGAAGTAATACGCAATTTCCGTCAACTCCAAGGCATAAATCCAATATTTATTACGATAACGTAAAGCGCTATCGCCAAAAATCGTCGTTGCCTGCTCTGCAATAATGGCAATGACATCGTGTAATAAATTTAATGCATATTTTTCCGAACTTTTTTTAATCACCTGTTTACCCGCTTCCATAGCAGCCGTCTGAGCCAGACCTAGCACGGGATTTGCAACCACTAGCCCCACACGCAATACGGGTGTAGCAAAGTTTAAAAAAGGTTCTGCTTTTTTATAATAGGCAAAGGTTTTAGTCGACTTCTGAATATACAGATAGGTTTTTCTTAGATTGTATTCTTTAATATTAACAGGAAAACTATCTACTAAAACAAGTAGCTGTAAAGATAGTCGATTTAATGAACGCAACAAATTTTCTATACTGGTTTCCAGCAAAGGATTCTGAGAATCGGGATGATGAATTCGTGCTACCGATTCAATTAAATCAACAATATCCTGAAAAATTAAAGTATTATTGAAAGTCTCATTTTCAGTATATTGTTGTTTGATGATTTTATCAAAAATGATTTTCGCTTTATCATGCAAAAGCTGAGCAATTTCATCATCAAAATAACTTATATTTGTGTCTTCTTGCCGATCACTATTGTCAGGAAATTCAACATATTGCTGATAAAGTAAGAATTTCTGATTAATTTCGTTTTCTTTTTGCGTTAAACCAAGTAATTTTTCCTGAAACTCTTTTTGTTGCTGCTGTAACACCCCAGCCTCTTCATCTATTTTGCATTGCAGGTATTCTAAATGCAGCTTCTCGCTATTCTGTTGGCGAAAAAAGACAATGACTAGAGCACATACCCATATCACTAAACAGCTAGCATATATGGACCATTCCCAGATATTCAGACTTTGCTCTTTAGCTAATATAAACGTGGCAGCGACAATAAAAACCAGGCTTAAAAATAATAATAAAACAGAGAGTTTATAGAGATATTTCATGTTTTTCTCGTTGTAGAGCGGACTTCAGTCCGCTATCACGTTGTTTTTGCGAGATAGAAGGTTCATCCATACGCCTCAGTTTAAATCCATATACATATTGATTAATAGACTAGCTCTCGTTTCACGACACCTGTCTTGTAAGTGAAATTTAGACTCAATAAGTATTTGCAACTTTTGTTTTCGAGAGCTTTTAGTTATACTTTTCAAATCATCTGCTGCATATTTTTTTATATGTGGAAAACAGGCAACGATATCAACGCGGAGAAATTTTTTCATCTGATTCCATAATCGTCAGTGTTTGAGTAAGAGTCTTAACCATCCCTATTTTTTTAGAAGAAAACAAGAGATTAATTTTATTATAAATCAGCATGTTAAATTTTTTCAATGCCATAGAATTGTAGAGAGTTTTTCAATCATTATCCGAAACCATGTTATTTCAAATAATTTGAGTCAGGCTTCCATATTATTGAGAAGATCAGAAAAAAAGAAGATGAGTTTTGGGGGGAAGATATGCTTAGGGAGCTGGAAATAAATAATCGTCCAGTATTGGGCAGAATTTTTGTTCGTATTCAAGGCGTAGTAACCGGCGCATAGCAAGCTACGTAACGGTTACTACAACGCAGAAGACGGACAAAAAGACCAGCAATATTGGATGATTATTTGTTTCCATCTCCCTTAGACCCTAGCGATTAACAATAGCTTTCATCTCTCCTTTTTATAACACGCTATCGCTTTGCCCATCCTACAGATTTGTAACTTGCCCAAGTGTATCGTGCACATTTCTTAGGGACTAGAATCAAAAAAATGTACTCTCAAATATTTTAGAATTATGAGCCAATTTGACCAGCAACTACTCGCAGCAAAAAAGAAACAGCGCCTATTTTATCTGTCAGCATTTGCATTCTTTTTGGTCGGAGCCTTTTTTGTTTTAGCTGTTATTCTTGTATCGCGAGGTACTCGTATTGCAGTACTCCCTGAGGATGTTGCAAGTATATCATCTTTACGTTTACATCAAGGAGTTGCGCTGATCATTGGTGATACCCTGTATTCAATCTCAAAACATCCAGCGATTACAGTATCAGCCGAAGGTTTTCAATCAAAGACGCAAACGCTAACAGATAACGACTTTGGCAAGATCATGTCTGTTGCCTTACTGCCACTACGAGCCAAAATAGCACTCAGTACGAATATTAACAACGATAAGACCCGTTGGCTTATTAATGATGCAACGCTTGCTGTTTCAAATACGTTTGAGCATGAACTGACTGCGGGTAATTATCAGCTTATAGTAACTCACCCTCACTATAATCAGGCATCCCTCTCATTATCTTTAGCAAGAGGTGAAACCTTTACAGAAATTATTCAACTCATGCCTATTAATGGCAAATTAAGCATAAAAACAACCCCAAAAAGTGCTCGCATATTGATAGACACGGTTAATATGGGGCTCTCTCCGTTAGATTTTTCTTTGAAAGGTGGTTTTCATAAAGTGACCGTGATGCGTAATAGTTTTGAACCCATCAATGACCTTATTGAAATAAGTCAAGCGCAAGCTAATGTAAGTCGTGATTACCGATTGAAATTAAAAAAGGCAGTCATCAGCGTTTCTTTAACACCTGATGATGGGAAATTAACTTTGGATAATATGATCATTAACAATACTGACAAGGTTGCGGTTGAAGCCGGTATTAAACATAATTTAACGTATTCTAAGCTAGGTTATTTTACCGAAAGTAAATCTTTTAATATTGCCGTTGATGATTCACCGCAACTGGATTTTTTATTGACAAAGGAAATGGGACGCGTTGAAATTCAATCATCACCCCAGGCGGATGTTGAATTAAATGGTAAGCTGATTGGAATAACACCTCTACAGTTGTCTTTAAATGCTGTTAATCAGCATATTACATTAAGTAAAAATGGGTTTCGCAGTGTTAGCAAGGTAGTGACTCCAAGTGCAGCCCATAGCAAGAAAATAAGTGTCACGCTGGTCAATGAAAAAATAGCACAGCTTAAAGAAGCCCCTAAAAGGTATACCCATAAGGCGGGTGGCCAATTAAAGTTATTTAAACCCAATGATACCTTTATAATGGGTGCAAAGCGCAGTGAACTAGGGCAACGAGCAAATGAGTTTATTAGAAAGGTAAGGCTCACCAAAGCATTTTATGCGGGTATTTATGAAGTGACTAATGGTGAATATCAGCAATATAATAATAATGCACAAGGAGCTCCCAACAATCCAGTCACCTCGATATCATGGATTGAGGCGGCTAAATTTTGTAACTGGCTCAGCCAGCTGGAAGGCTTAACCTCTGTTTACCGCATTAATCATAAACAATTGCAAGGCATTAACACGAATGCTAATGGCTATCGCTTATTAACGGAAGCCGAGTGGGAATGGTTGGCCAGGAAAGCGGGAAAAACGACCCAAACCTTATTTGTATGGGGTAATGAACGCATTATTCCCAAAAATGCTGTTAATATTGCTGACGAATCAGCCAATGGCAAGGTCAGTCTTTTTGTCTCTAAATATAATGATGGTTTTTCAGGGGTGGCAACTGTAGGAGCTTTTATACGAGAAAAGTCGGGACTTTATGACCAAGGTGGTAATGTAAGTGAGTGGATACATGACAGTTACTCAATCATGCCACCGATTTCAGGGCAAGTGTTGCAAGATCCATTTGATCTGACAGCAGGCGGTTCGCATGTAATTAAAGGGGCAAACTGGCGTTCTGGCTCAATCACTGAACTTCGGCCTTCTTATAGAGAAGGTTTGATTAAGGCGCGTGATGACCTTGGTTTTAGGGTCGGACGCTATGTTTTCGGAGGAAAAAAAAATGAGATTATCGATTAACATCAAGAAAAAAATGATGCTTATCAGTCTATTTATTGTGCTATTAATGCTAACATCTGTATTAATTCATAAAGCGTATGCAGGTAAATCAAACAAAATAAGTCTTAACTCTCCCGTTTCTTTTCCAGTTGATATTTGACTTAAATACAAAGGTTCAGCCAATATGATTAAAAGCTTTATCGCACTCATTGTTTCGATCATTTTGGTGCACATGATTTATATTGGTTATGTGCATCCAGAAGCTAGCCAATTGATTGAACAAGCGCAGTCAGAAGGGATTTCGACACCCAGAGACATGGTGGTTATCTTAAAAGATTATGAACAGGAAATCTGTTTTATGTTGATGTTATGGGGTTGTTTTTTAATCGGGACTAATTATCAGCAAATATTAAAAACAAAATATCTGTTTTCAGTTGATTTGATAGAAGACAAGGACAGTGACACACTGGATGTGAATAATATAATCGACAGACTGGACAAACAAATACCAGAAGATTGCCTGTCATCACCACTGGTGCAAACATTGCGGTCATCTTTGTGGCGATACGGTGCGACAAACAACGTACAAAATTTATCTGATGCGATTGATAGCAATCTTGAATCTCTTGCGATAAGGCAAGATGCTGAAAATACTATGATCCGCTATTTGATATGGGCCATTCCATCTATTGGTTTTATCGGAACGGTGCGTGGTATCGGGCAAGCATTGTCTCAGGCGGATAAAGCCTTAGCGGGCGATATTTCTGGCATGACAGACAGTCTTGGACTTGCTTTTAATTCCACGCTGGTCGCCTTGTTAATCAGTATTTTATTGATGTTTTTATTTCATCAACTACAACGCTTGCAAGATAATCAAATACTGGATATTCAAACCTACTGCGAAAAATATTTGCTCCGTCGGATAAAATAAGCTTTGATTAAACGAAAAAAAACTGAAGGATTCAACCTTGCTTTTCTCGACATCATGTCCTGTGGCCTTGGTGCGATCATTCTGGTGTTTATGTTGGTTAAACACAATATCAATAATTCATCAATCGAACTTGATAATCTGGAAAATGATATTCAAAATCTTGAAACAATAAAACAAAACTCGCTGCAAACGCTAAAAAGTATTGAACAGGCACTTACTGAAAATGCAATACAAGAAGGCTCTGCCAAGGCAAAACTTGAACAGATGCAATCCACCTTAAACAGGACGAGTTCATATATTGCAGTCACAGCAAATAAAATAGAATCATTAAAATCTGAGATTAAAAACATAAAAGTAGTAAAGAAGGCAGATTTAATCAAGACTGAACCGCTTAACGAAGAAAATTACCTGATGGGTCTTCAAGTTAAAGGACAAAAAATTGCCCTTTTAATTGACAGCAGCGCATCAATGACCCATGAAAAACTGATAGATATTATCAAAACAAAAAATAATACTAACAGAAATAAGCAGCAGGCAAAAAAATGGCGCAGGGCAAAAAAAGTGCTGCAGTGGTTATTGGCGCGTTTACCCAAAAACAGTGATGTGATAGTGGTGGCATTTAATGAAAAGGCAAGAATATTAGGTAAACAGGGTTGGGTCAAAGCGAATGCGCTGACAAGTCTATCCACTATCTTGTCAGATTTAAACCGCATCATTCCTCAAGGTGCAACCAATTTACAACGTGGGCTTCAGACGATCAACAAATACGCACCATCGCATTTATATATCATCACCGATGGTTTACCCACCAAGGGTGAATCACGCTACAAAAACCTGAATCCATTTGCCAGTTGCAGCTCACTACTGGGTCGTTCAAGCACAATTTCAGGCGCTTGTAGAATTAAGTTATTCCAGCAAACCATTGCAGAGAGCAGCAACCGAGGGGTTCAAGTTAATGTCATTTTATTACCACTCGAAGGCGACCCCGATGCAACCTATCAATACTGGAACTGGACGGCAGCGACTGGCGGTTTAGTACTGAGTCCTGCAAGCAACTGGCCATGAAAATACGAAAACGCGAATTTGATATTTTTAACCTCTCCTTTTTGGACGTTATCTCCTGCGGTTTTGGGGCGGTCATTATGTTGGTATTGATTTCGAAAACAAATGACGATAATTTAATTGTAGAAAAAGATAAGATCGAAAGTTTATTAAAAACAGTTATCTCACTTGAAAACAACATTTCTGATATTAAACAAACAATCGAAACCCAATTATCAAAATCCAGTCAAATAGCAAACCAGCAACAGCAATTAGAAGCAGCAGCACTGCAACTAAAAAACAAAATACGCCAACAACAAAATAAGCAAACGGCTTTAGCTGAAGATGTAGAAGGATTATCCCTAGTCCAGTCAACACTAAAACAGGCATCAATCGCAGTGCCTGAAACGCGCAATAGAAAACGTGATGAAGAAGTCGGCGGTATTCCTGTTGACAGTGATTACGTTATTTTTGTTGTTGACACATCGGGCAGTATGAAAAAGATATGGCATCGAGTCTCTGCTGAAATCATCAATGTATTGAATATTCACCCCAAGGTAAAAGGCTTTCAGATTCTAAATGATATGGGCTCATCACTCATATCAGGATACAACGGTAAATGGATGCCCGACACCCCCAGACGAAGAGCCAATGTTATCAAGTTATTCCGCAAATGGGGGGAAATGTCAAACAGTAGTCCAGTCGAAGGCATTCAGGTCGCTTTACAAAAATACGCAAAGCCGGGGATAACAACCTCAATCTATGTGTTTGGCGATGATTATACCGGCTCATCTTACGACCCTGTTATAGATGAAATTAGCAGACAAAATTTATTGGCAGGCTCAGGAAAAAGACGTGCCAAGATTCACGGTATAGGTTTTATTTCTCCAGGAACAACAGGCAGATTTGGTATCTTAATGCGTGAACTGACAAAACGAAATGGTGGGACATTTCTTGCTTTGCCGATTTGAGGGAGATGGAAACAAATAATCATCCAATATTGCTAGTCTTTTTGTCCGTCTTCTGCGTTGTAGCAACAGTTACGTAGCCAGCTATGCGCCTGTTACTACGCCTTGAATACGAACAAAAATCCTGCCCAATATTGGACGATTATTTATTTCCAGCTCCCTAAGATGGTTTTACAGATTAAAGACAATGATTTTCAACGCTTTGTGGTTCTGAAGT
>CAZLLL010000031.1:0-13575 GCA_964560255.1 uncultured Methylomonas sp. | reverse complement strand
GAACAAAAAGACAAGTCAGAATGCACACGTTATTTGATTCCCATTCCTAAGGAATCAACATTCCCCGAATTGTGAAGTATAAAAACGCAGCCATAAACGCAGACGTTGGTACTGTGACCACCCATGCAATAGCAATTTTATAAACATGTGAGCGCTTTACTAATTCCTGCTTATAAACTTTTTTAAGCGATTTTCTTTCTTTTTTTGTAAAATCAGTCTCATTTTTCCTGGCTTTAAGCTCTTTAAGCATTCTGGATTTAGAGGCAACAGATGCCTGGTTAAACTTATCTAAAAAAACCTCCGTTTCTTTTGGGTCATGGTGTTCGTGGTGTTCTCTGATTTCATCAATACGCTTGGCATCGGTACGTTTTAAATATTCACGCAAAAAACCTACACCAAAGATTGCACCGACAGCAATATGCGTTGAACTGACAGGCAAGCCAAGCTGACTTGCTATAATCACAGTAATGGCAGCGGCCATGGAAATACAGAAAGCACGCATTTTATCCAGCTCAGTGATTTCACTACCTACAGTACGAATCAGTTTTGCGCCATATAAAGCAAGTCCGATGGACAAACCTAACGCACCAATCAACATAACCCAAAGAGGTATGGCAGCCTTTTCTACGATACCTCCATGGGTAATGGCATCATTAATAGCAGCGAGTGGTCCGACTGCATTAGCGACATCATTTGCGCCGTGAGCAAAACTCAAAAAAGCAGCAGCAAAAATTAAAGGCATGGTAAATAAGGTATTAACGCTGGCTTTAGAGCTATCTAATGTTTGTGAGGCTTTGTTTATGATAGGGCGAACAGCAAAGTACACTGTGAGAGCAATAGCAAATGCAATAGAACCAGCCATTACAAAATCTACTTTCCATATTTTTTTAAGCCCTTTTAAAATTAAATAGGTAGCAAAAGCCCAGGCCATAAGCGCAATTAAAATAGGCACAATTTTTTTTGCAGCCTGCAGCATATCTTCTTGATAAGTAATGGTACGTTTAATTAAATACAAGAAAATAGCGGCAATAACGCCGCCTAAAACAGGTGAAATAACCCAGCTAGCTGCGATTTTTCCAAAAACAGTCCAGTTGGCAATGCCAAATCCACCTGCTGCAATACCCGCCCCTAATACTCCCCCTACGATTGAGTGGGTAGTCGAAACGGGGGCATTGAAGAACGTTGCAATATTCAACCAGATAGCTGCGGCTAATAAAGCAGCCAGCATCAGCCAGATAAAGGTATCGGTATCATTAATAAGGGCAGGATCAATAATGCCTTTCTTAATGGTGCTGACGACCTCACCACCGGCAACCAGTGCGCCTGATGATTCAAAAATCATCGCGATAAAAATGGCACCTGTGAGTGTTAATGCTTTTGAACCTACGGCAGGGCCTACATTATTGGCAACATCGTTAGCACCGATATTCAGTGCCATATAGCCACCTATCACGGCGGAAACAAGGAGAAATGTATCGTTAGCGGTTGGCTCCATTGCGAGACTAATAAATAGCATGATGCCTATTAAAAACAGAACAGCACCGCCAATTTTAAGTAACTCCAGACGCATTGTAGTGCCTTTGTTTTCTGCCTTATTCAGCTTATTTACATCCATACACATCCTTAAAAACAGCTTATTGATAATTAAAAACAGGTGTATTTTATCGTAGAAAATACAGATGTCTGCATGATTTTGCAGATTCATCAATATGTATTATAAAATTTGCAAAATAACTCATTTTCTATTATGTTGTAGTGTTTAAATGAAAAGGCTAGGGGTGCTACTTGATTTTTAATGTAGCTGAGACAACACCCTTTGAACCTGAGACCAGCTAATACTGGCGTAGGAAAGCCCAAAGCACTTCCTTGCGCCTTGTTTTATTAAAATTGGAGAAGTTACATGAGCGCAGTCCCTAAAGATATTACACCGGCAGATAAGAGCAGCATAAAAATTGACTCTTACCCCTCGTCAGAGAAAATTTACGTTACGGGCAGTCGCCCCGATATACGTGTACCAATGCGTAAAATCAGCCTTTCTGATACCCCCATACATTTTGGTGCAGAAAAAAATACTCCACTTTATGTCTATGATACTTCAGGTATTTATACAGACCCTAATATTGAAGTTGATTTGCAACGAGGTTTATCAGGTATTCGTGATGTCTGGATTGCTGAGCGTGATGATACTGAAGCTCTGTTAGGTCCTAGTTCAAGTTTTGGCCAGGAACGCTTGCGTGATCCTAAGACAGCCGATATGCGCTTTGCCCATATTCGTAAGCCTCGCAGAGCAAAAGCAGGCAAAAATGTATCGCAGATGTACTATGCACGGCAAGGAATTATTACGCCTGAGATGGAATATATCGCCATCCGCGAAAACCAGAATATGCAGGAAATGCGTGAGCTTTATAAAGGTCAGCATAAAGGCCAGTCTTTTGGTGCAGCTATTCCAGAGGAAATTACGCCTGAATTTGTACGTGATGAAGTGGCAAGAGGCCGTGCGATTATTCCTTGTAATATCAATCACCCAGAATTAGAGCCGATGATTATTGGACGTAATTTTCTGGTAAAAATAAATGGTAACCTAGGCAATTCGGCCGTCACTTCGTCTATCGAAGAAGAAGTAGAAAAAATGCTTTGGGGCATCCGCTGGGGGGGTGACACTATAATGGATTTATCCACAGGGAAGAATATCCATGAAACCCGTGAGTGGATTTTACGAAACTCCCCAGTGCCCATTGGTACAGTGCCGATTTATCAGGCTTTAGAAAAGGTCAATGGTAAGGCAGAGGATCTGACCTGGGAAATTTTTCGTGATACTTTGATTGAACAGGCTGAGCAAGGTGTGGATTATTTTACCATTCATGCAGGGGTACGCCTACATCATATACCAATGACGGCTAAACGTATGACTGGTATTGTCTCACGCGGTGGCTCTATTATGGCAAAATGGTGTTTGGCTCACCATACAGAAAGCTTTTTATATACCCATTTTGAAGATATTTGTGACATCATGAAAGCCTACGACGTATCATTTTCTTTAGGTGATGGCTTACGCCCCGGTTCAATTTATGATGCCAATGATGAAGCGCAATTTGCTGAATTAGAAACTTTGGGTGAGTTAACCCAGATTGCCTGGAAGCATGATATACAAACGATGATTGAAGGGCCAGGTCATGTACCCTTGCATATGATTGAAGTTAATATGACTAAGCAGCTTGAAGATTGTGATGAGGCACCTTTTTATACTTTAGGGCCACTGACCACAGATATTGCCCCGGGTTATGATCATATAACCTCGGTTATTGGTGCTGCAAATATTGGCTGGTACGGTTGTGCGATGCTATGTTACGTGACTCAGAAGGAGCATTTAGGATTGCCGAATAAGGAAGATGTGCGTGAAGGGATTGTGACTTATAAAATTGCTGCCCATGCCGCTGATTTAGCGAAAGGTCATCCAGGCGCGCAGGCGCGTGATAATGCCATGTCTAAGGCACGCTTTGAATTCCGCTGGGATGATCAGTTTAATATTGCGCTGGATCCCGAAAAAGCCCGTTCATTTCATGATGAAACTTTACCCAAAGATTCGGCCAAAATTGCCCATTTTTGTTCTATGTGTGGGCCGCATTTCTGTTCCATGAAAATATCTCAGGATGTGCGTGAGTATGCGAAAGAAAAAGGTATAAGAGAAGAGGAAGCTTTACAGAAAGGTATGGACGAGAAATCTCAGCAGTTTCTTGATGAAGGTGCTGAGGTGTATCACAAGGTGTAACTACCTAAACCTTTCCCACGCTCTGCGTCACGGGATGCAGAGCGTTCCTGTATGAGTTCCCACGGAGACCGTGGGAACTATAAAAGATCTGCCTATTCCTTAGGAACGTGCACGAAATAACTTGAGCAACTAACGCAGTATTTTTGTTCGTATTCAAGGCGGCGAGCTACGTAACTGTTTGTGCAGCACCGAAGACGGACAAAAAGATAAGTCAGTTGCTCAAGTTATTTGATTCCCATTCCTTAGTTGGAAGAGCTTTTTTATGCGTGTTGCCATTCTGTATGGCAGCGATTATGGACGAGGTACAAACTCCAGCAAATTACACTCACCTGGTTTGTTTCAATTTACTATCTTTATAATACGGCGACTATCTTTAAGATAAGCTCGCCAGAGCAGCTTTTGCTTTCGCTTTTTGTCTTACTTTTATTTTGAATGATGCATGTGCAGGGTCTATTTTTGCATTAATTGCTTTATTCAGATAGTTGAGTGCCAGTTCATCTTTCCCCTGTTCTAATAAATATTCGGCATAAAAATAATTACTGGCAACGCCACTGGGGTTTACTTCTAATGCCTTGAGTAAATAGATTTCTGCCTCATTATCATCACCAAAAGCAATAGGCCAGCCTGGGACTTTATAATATAACACGCCCATAGTTACCAGCGCAGAGCCTTCCCTCGCCTTAGGATTAATATTTATCGCTTTGCTGAGTAAAATTTTAGCTTGCTTTACCAAGCTTAGTGCAACGAAGCTTGATGCATCTTCTGCCATCGTTAATAAAATAGCAGATTTAAGTATCAGTGGTTCCGCCTTGCTTGGGAAAGCAGAGACTACCTCACTGATATCCTCAGCTAGGCGTAAAAAAATATTTTTACGCTCAGGAGTGGGCTTGACAACGGTCGTATCAACCCAGCTTTCTTCTATTTTGGATACACGATCTTGCATTGAATCAGCGAAAGTGCTCAATGAAAAAAGTAGCAAAAAAACAACAAAAAATAATTTATTCATGCACAGAGTATAGTGGGCAGTGCTTTAATATTCAAGCTTTATCATAAGTTGATGTATAAATAAACCAAAAAAAATACTTTAATATGCTGATATATATTATTTTATTAAATATACCATAGTATTTTTATTGTTATGGTGTATCAATTTTATCACATCCTGTTGCGGTTGTTGTATAATTGCAACTAACCTTAAAGCCAACCTGTTGCCACTCTCAAAAATTTGCCTTGAACAAAAATACTATGCCGCACAATGAATCAAGTTGGGATCAATGGAAACTACTTACCCAGAATGGTCGGCAAGTTTGGGCATACAAACCAACATCAGATGATATAGATAGACATCTTGATAATGTAGAAGAATTTTCTGAACAGGAACGGTTTGCCTTTAGCGAAGACTTTTTATTTGATCGCAAGATTAATCCTACCTCAGCTGATAAAGTTTTCAGACAACAGGCGGTACAAAAAAATAATACCAATTCTTCGGATAAAAAACCGGTATCCGCAGATCAAAAAGAGCAATTATTGATTGATGGCCTGATGAAGGGCATGGGTTATTTCAGTCAATTACAGAGCAAAGAGGGTCATTGGCCTGGAGATTATGGTGGTCCTCTTTTTTTACTTCCGGGGTTATTAATAGCCTCTTATATTTCAGAGACCCCCTTTCCTCAACCACATCAGGAAATGATGAAAGTCTATTTATTCAATCATCAGCATACAGATGGTGGTTGGGGTATGCATATTGAAGGTCAGCCAACTATGTTTGGCACGGTGATGCAATACGTGTCGCTACGTATCTTAGGTGCTGATAAGAAAGACGCCAGACTGATCAAGGCGAGCGTCTGGATAAAAGAAAATGGCGGTGCAGCAAGCATTCCTTCCTGGGGGAAATTTTACTTATCTATTCTTAATTTATATCAGTGGGAAGGTTTTAATAGCTTATTTCCGGAAATGTGGTTATTCCCCAAATGGCTGCCAGTACACCCTTCAAGATACTGGTGTCATAGCCGCATGGTTTATTTACCGATGGCGTATTGCCAGGCAGAACGCATTCAAGTCGCTGAAAATGACTTGATACTTTCGCTTAGAAAAGAAATTTACAATGAAGACTATGCTTTAATAAACTGGGCAAAACAAAGAGACAAAGTTTGTGAAAAAGACTGTTATACAACACAGTCGCCCGTATTGAAGTGGATGAACCTGTTGACCAATGGCTATGAAAAAATCAGGCCACAATGGCTAAGAAACAAAGCAACAGATTACCTTTTGAAATATCTGAATGCTGAAGATGTACAAACTGAATACCTTAATATAGGCCCTGTCAGTAAGGCGATTAACTCTATCTGTATCTGGCATGCCTATGGTAAAGAATCCGTACAGTTTAAAAAACATGTCGCTCGCTGGTATGACTACTTATGGATTGCTGAAGATGGTATGAAAATGAGTGGTTATAATGGCTCACAATTATGGGATGTTGCCTTTACAACACGCGCCATGCTGGAAAGCGATCTAGGTCTGCTGTTTCCTGAAACGATTAATAAGGGTTATCAGTTTATTGATAAGATGCAGATTCTGGCCGAACACGAGACGCATCAAGAATTTTTCCGCCATCCAATGATAGGCAGTTGGCCCTTTTCTACTGCCGAACAGGGCTGGCCTGTGGCAGATTGTACTGCTAAAGGCTTAAGTGCGACACTTGCTATCCAGAAAACAGGTCTGTTTAAAGAGACCATCAGTGATGAGCGTATAAAGCAGGCCACGGATGTTATTCTGTCTTATCAAAACAAAGATGGCGGCTGGCCAACATATGAATTAAGCCGTGCTCCAGAGTGGCTAGAAGTTTTGAACCCTTCGGAAATCTTTGCCGATATCATGATTGACTATTCATGGACAGAGTGTAGCGCAGCCTGCATTATTGCTCTGCTAGAAATTCAGCAACGTTATCCTGATTTTAAAGACCCGCAAATACGCTTAGCTATCAGCAGGGGCCTGCAATATATTGTCAAAAAACAAAAACAGGATGGTTCCTGGTATGGCGGCTGGGCCGTCTGTTTTACTTATGCCACCTGGTTTGCTGTAGAAGCATTAGTATTGGGTGAAGAATATATGGATGCAGAGATAAGAAAAGGCAGTATTAACCAAGCCTGTGATTTCCTGATCAGCAAACAAATGCTTGATGGGGGCTGGGGAGAAACTTATGAATCCTGTGCAAAGATGGTCTACAGCCAGGCGAAAACATCTCAGGTCGTTAATACGGCATGGGCGTTACTTGCATTGCAGATAGCACAATCCACTGAAAAAGAAGTGATACAACGTGGCATAGATTTATTATTACAACGACAGCTAGACAATGGAGACTGGGCACAAGAAAGCATCTCAGGCGTCTTTAACTATAACTGTATGATTACCTATAGCGCCTATCGAAATATATTTCCTATTTGGGCCTTAAATCGATTTTATCAATTAAACGCTATTAAAATCTAACTATCCGTATTAAAATTAATTGGTTAAAGCCTAATAAAAAGATTGCTTATGAACACACCATCAGAACATAATGATTTATTTGATATTTGCATCGTTGGTGCAGGTATGGCAGGCGCAACAATTGCGGCTTATCTCGCTCCTAAAGGCATTAAAATCGCTCTAATTGACCGTGATTACAATGAAAAAAGACGCATTGTAGGTGAATTATTACAACCGGGTGCCGTTGAAACTCTCAAAAAAATGAACTTAGAGCATTTGCTTGAAGGTTTTGATGCGCAACCCGTTTATGGCTATGCTTTATTTAATAGTGATCAAAAATTCTCTATTTCTTATAATGCAGATGACACGACAGACTATCATGGCATCGGGTTACATAATGGACGATTTTTACAAAAAATTCGCCAGGATGCACTTAAAAACGCAACAGTCACTCAAATTCATGGTGCCGTTTCCGAACTAATTGAAGATCAAAAAAATATTGTTACGGGTGTAAAATACCGAGAAAAACATACGCGCGAATTTAAAACAATCAATGCAAAACTGACGGTTACCAGCGATGGTTTTTTCTCCCATTTGCGTAAAGATTTAAGCAATAGCAAAAAAACAGTGACCTCGTTTTTTATTGGTCTGATTTTAAAAGACTGTGATCTACCTTTTCCCAATCATGGTCATGTCTTTTTATCGGCTCCTACACCTTTTATATGCTACCCGATTTCCAGTACAGAAACTCGCTTGCTGATTGATTTTCCTGGTGACAAAGCGCCCAAAAGGGATGATATACAAGCACATATTTTAAACAAGGTTGCCCCTTTCTTGCCGGAAGAATTTAAAACGTGCTTTGCTAAGGCTATGGCAGAAAATGATTTTAAGGTTATGCCTAACCACTATATGCCAGCAAAGCCGGTACTCAAAGAGGGTGCTGTACTGCTAGGTGATGCACTGAATATGCGCCACCCACTGACGGGCGGTGGGTTAACTGCCGTATTTAATGACGTTTACCTGCTCAGTACCCACTTGCTCTCGATGCCTGACTTTAATAACCCGAAACTGCTGCATGAAAAACTGGAGTTGTATTACAGGGATCGCTATCATGCGAATACCAATGTTAATATCATGGCAAATGCGCTCTATGGCGTTATGTCGAACGACCTGCTCAAGCAAGGTGTATTTGAATATTTACGCAAAGGGGGGAGTAAAGCAGGTGGTCCCATTACTTTATTAGCAGGTCTGAACAGAAACCCTACTCTACTTATCAAACACTTTTTCAGTGTCGCTTTACTCTGTATTGCGAACCTATCTGGAAAAGGTAAAATGAGCTTGGCGAATGTTTTTCGTGTCGTTAAAGATGCATTCTGCATTATTAAACCTCTTGCCGCTAATGAACTACGTCCAAGTTCATTTTACAAGAAAAATACTCAGCACTAATGCAAGACCTAAAAGATAAAATCCGTGATATTCCAGATTTCCCTAAACCAGGCATTATCTTTAAGGATATTACCCCTCTGCTTAAAGATCCTGCGGCATTACGTCTGGCTACCCATCAATTAATATACCCGTTTCTGGATGATAATATAACGGCTGTTGCGGGTATGGAAGCAAGAGGCTTTATTTTTGGCTCATTGGTTGCATGGGAACTGAATCTTCCCTTTATCCCTTTAAGAAAACCTGGCAAACTACCTTATGATGCTCAAAGTGTTGCTTATGAGCTGGAATATGGCTCTACTAGCCTAGAAATTCATAGTGATGCATTAGGTAAAAATGATCGCGTTTTACTGATAGATGATTTATTAGCCACAGGTGGAACCGCAAAAGCCAGTTGTGAGTTGATAGAAAAACTGGGCGCAACTGTAGAAGCGCTCGCCTTTATTATCGAATTAGACTTTCTGGAAGGTAGAAGCAAGCTCGAAAAATATCAGATACATTCTTTGCTGCATTATTAACATGGGGTAATATGCCTGAACTGCCAGAAGTTGAAACCACCTTACGTGGTATCCGCCCCCATATCGAAAACCAGATTGTTAGCCAGGTCATTATTCGTCAACCCAAATTACGCTGGTTAATTCCGGCTGAATTGCCTCAATTAATAGAACAGAAAACACTCAATGGCCTTAGCCGCCGAGCAAAATATTTACTTTTTCACTTTGAGTCAGGCACTCTGTTAATTCATCTGGGTATGTCCGGGAGTTTACGTGTTGTACCAGCAGACACCCCAGCAGCTAAACATGATCATTTTGAGCTAGCATTCCAGCATCAAAAAAGTATCCGTTTAACCGATCCTAGACGCTTTGGTGCTGTTTTATGGCTAGGTGTCAACCCTGGTCAACATGCCTTGCTCAGTAAATTGGGCCCCGAACCCTTAAGTGAACAATTATCGGGACGTTATTTATATGAAAAATCTAGGCATAAAAAAGTCAGTATCAAACAATTTTTAATGAATCAGGCGATTGTAACAGGTATTGGAAATATCTATTGTACAGAAGTATTATATTATGCGGGTATCAGTCCTGTTCGTGCAGCAGGTAATATTTCATTAAAACGCTACCAGAGCCTTGCGGTCCATATAAAAAGCACACTTAGCCAGGCGATCAAACAAGGGGGTACGACACTGCGTGATTTTGTCGGCAGTGATGGCAAGCCAGGTTATTTTCAGCAAGAACTGAGTGCTTATGGTCGCTCTGGATTACCCTGTAAAAAGTGTCAACAGCCTCTTACTGAAATCAAGCAAGCACAAAGAACAACCGCCTATTGCATTCGTTGCCAAAGCTGACAAAAAATTATAGTGATTGGTTGTTTTTTACGAGCTACCTAAGGAATGGGTGCGAAATAAGGGCTACCAACTTAATACGGGACAACTCCTTTGCAAAATAAGTAGGGTGGGCAGTTTTTTTGCCCACCATCAAGTTGAACCTCGGTGGGCAGAAAAGATTGCCCACTCTACAAATGATGGCTTGTCCCCTCTTAAGTTGGTAGCCGAAATAAGTTGAGCAACTGTGTAGGGTGAGCAAAGGTCTTTTTCGTGCCCACCTTTATGGTGTACAGCCATTATCCTGTCTGGTATAGCTCTTGGCGGGCACGCTCTCGCTTTGCCCACCCTACAGATTTGTAACTTGCCCTGGTGTGTCGTGCAGATTCCTTGTAATCGTTCAGTTCCCCTCCTTATCAAGGAGGGGAGGGGGAGGTTTTATGAGAAAAGGCTCCTCAACTCTTATTTTCAAAGGGGGAGTAGACTCGCCTGTTTTTGGTTGTTTTAGGTACTCAGAAATTACTTTAAGTAATTGTATTTATTGGTTTTAATTCTTTGGAAAGCTCCTAGCTAGCATTTAAATAAGCTTCAATTTTTTGCTTATATTGTAAGAAATGAATGGATTGTAACTGTTGATAATTATTGACACCCAATACCTGTAAAGGTACATCAATCTCAGTGATGTGAATAGGATATCTCTCTTTACTTTGGCGTTTGGCATAAATATAATTTGCTACTGAATGAAAAACATCCTCATTCGATTCTGAGGGTGAAAACTCATCTTCGTTGCAATACAGGCTGTATAAAATTTCGGGTGGAGTGCCGTACATTTCTCCCGTGATACGAATATTTAAATAATCCCAGGTAAATGCTGGGGGCGGCATCATTTTTGTGACACTGTATTTATTATTTGCTGAATTAAATAAAGCATAGTATTCGATCAACACAGTCGATTCTAAAATGCCTTTATCATAAAGAGTTTCAAGAAAGTACGAATAAGCGGTTAATAATTGCTGAGTTGAGGTATTGTTGTAGTGATGACTGTAAAGGCTGCCTTTTTCATCAATAATGTAAAGAATAGTGTCATTATCACACGCATAACAAAAAACGTGTATTGTATTTGGCTTGGCAAAGGAATAGATAAAAGGCAAAGGGGTGTCACTTAATGTCCCGTTATTAAAGTGTACGGTATTGAAGCTTATTTGAGCTTCAGCTAATTCTAGCAACAAAGCTTCTAAGTCAGGTGCTTTCTTATAATGTAAAAAAGAATCTTTTTGTTGAAAAATATAATAGGACGATTCGCCAGAAATAACGAGACGATGAGACCCAAGGTTTTTTTGTTGCGCGAATAAATCACTTAGTTTTATAAACAAGTTTTTAACAGCTGCCGCAATGCTTTGACCATGTATAGGTGTGTAGCATTCTATCCTGGTAGGCAGAGACTGCGAGTGCTGGTTAAAACAGGTAATAAAGCAGTTAAACAGGCCCTCTAGATTTAGAAAGCGATTACAAGTCACTTCGCCCCAGCTACTAATTGATACCTGATCTATAGAGTGTACAAAACTTACTTTTTCAGGGCCATAACTTAATAGGTCTAGGTCATCATTGAACACCAATAAGTCTTTTTTAACTTTGAAGGGAGGTACAACATCTAGGTTGAGTAATAATAGATGTGTAATAACTCTGCTAGGTTGTCTAAAAGCAGGTAGCTCTGTCAGGTTACCTAACTTATAATTAAATAAAAATTCCTTGAGTATTTTCAGTGTGTGGTGAATATCATCTATTGATGCAGTTTTCTTATTGGCATATATAATTAAGTTTAAGGATTCCTGATAAAGTCCATTACTGACTATCCAGCATAGTAGCTCTACCAGGCTGCGGGATTTCTGCTTAAAAGGTGTTGCTGCTGTGGGATTATGCTCTGCTATGGCACCAATATATAAATCCCATGTCGGACGTATGCATGAATGTGATGATTCTATTAAAGTGAGTGTATTTTCTTTATGATGAATACTTGATTTTGTCGAAATAATATCAATTTTCCCTGGCCTTTTTTGCAGAAAAAACTTAAGTTTTCTTCCAATAGGCTGGATTTTCTGATTAATATTTAAGCAAACATTGGTATTAGAAAAGTGACCAATCATCTGGTAGCACAGCTTGAGTTGACGCATGATAATGTCATTTTCTTGGCTAGCTTTTTGAACGTCCCAGGATTTATTTTCTCCAAGACTAGCAAGTAAATGCTCAGGCCAATGATAGCGCTTTGCCATACTTTTGAGAATAGCTTTGCGATAGAGAAGTTTTTTCTGGGTCGTTGGCTTTTCCATGTCTCCCATGATTTTTAAATAAAAACACTGGCGAGCAAAATTTATCCGTTCAGGATCATTTTTAGTGCTTAAATATTGCTCAATTTTATGATAAATCAACACATACGGATCTAAATGATCTATATCAATCAGGTCTTTATACATGGCATCCTTTGCTTGCACACATAACCATTTTGGATCAGGGTATTCACTTGCATAGCACTCCATTAATAATAGTTTTAAGATTGACTTATAAGGTGAATTCAATGATTTAAATAATTGCCAGAGGGTAGCCGTTACAAATTCCTCAGCGGGTATGTTTTCCAGACCACCGAAGTCAATTGTTTTATTTGCTTCAATCAGTTGATTGTTTTTTAAGAATTCAGCATAAGCTGTATAGTTTTTCTCTTCATGTGGTGGAATCAGCCACCAGACAGGCGTTCTCCCTGCAATATAGAGTGCCGTGCGATAAAATTCTTCGAGCAATAGGTAGTGCTGTGCGGGTGCATTGGGGTCAGATGATTGATCTGTGGTTGTTCCTTTATGATTATAGTCCTGGCTATCTATCAGATAGAAATGTACTTCAACATCAAGTGATTCAGCCCATATTTCAATAGCCGTTGCCTTGTTTTGTAATCCATCAATTTCAGTAGCGAGTAAATTGTGTTCGTGACAAAGCCAGATATCAATATCACTGTCTCTAGCAAAAGCGATAGAACTGACACTTCCCATTAGGTATAGCCCCTGTATAGGATATTCTTCTAATGCGGGAGACTGATAAATAAAGTTTTCAGAAAATAATCGAGCTTGCACAAGCGTTTTATCATCTGGCTGGTAATTAGCAATACCAGTCACCGTTTCTGAGGAAATAAAACCAGGTAATAAAACCGTATTCTGATGAAATAATAAGGGTAACAGGTTTAAAAAAACTCTTTGTTCGGGGAGTAGAAATGACTGAATACGGTGTAAACGTGATTGATTAAGCTGGATAAACCGCTCAAAAATAGTTTGTATTTCTTTTCTACAAATGTTTTTGCCTAGTGAGCTAGGCTGAATAGAAAGCGATGTCTTCATTTATTTAATAATAGCTAAACCTGTGATGTAAATAACATTATATAAAAATATTTATAATTTTTACTGGCCTAATTCTCAAAAATACTGTTTTGCTATTGCTTTTATTATTAAACAGAGAAAGAGTAATGGGTGTTTCCGAAATAACGGCTACCAACTTAATACGGGACAACTCCTTTACAAAATAAGTAGGGTGGGCA
>CAZLLL010000030.1:0-13617 GCA_964560255.1 uncultured Methylomonas sp. | reverse complement strand
AAGACGGACAAAAAGACTCGCAATATTGGATGATTATTTGTTTCCATCTCCCCTAGCCTGCCTATCATTGCATAAGGCGGGCAAAACAGCATTACCCACCCAACATCATCAGTCAACTTTATTTATGAAAATCCTTATAGTCGGTAGTGGCGGCCGTGAACACGCCCTTGCCTGGAAAGCCAGTCAATCACCTCAAGTGGACACCGTTTATGTTGCGCCCGGCAATGCTGGTACTGCTCTGGAAGATAAACTCAGCAATGTTGAACTATCAGTCGAAGATATTGACGGCCTACTACGTTTTGCCCAACAGGAAAGTATCGACCTAACGATTATCGGCCCTGAAATACCTTTAGTGGCGGGCATTGTCGATACCTTCCAGGCAGCAGGTTTAAAATGCTTTGGCCCCAGCGCACAAGCTGCACAATTAGAAGGATCTAAAAAATTCTGTAAAGACTTTATGGCTCGGCATAATATCCCGACGGCCGAGTACCAGACCTTTACCAAACTAGATGCTGCGCTTGATTATATTGAGCTAAAAGGTGCCCCTATTGTCGTTAAAGCAGATGGACTGGCTGCGGGCAAAGGTGTTATCATCGCTGGCACAAAAGACCAGGCCATTGATGCTGTGACAGATATGCTATCGGGTAATCGTTTCGGTATAGCTGGAAGCCGTGTAGTCATTGAAGAATTCCTGGTAGGTGAAGAAGCCAGTTTTATAGTGATTGCTGATGGCAAACAGGCTCTACCTATGGCCAGTTCACAAGACCACAAAGCCCGTGACAATGGCGACAAAGGACCTAACACAGGCGGAATGGGGGCATACTCTCCCGCGCCAATAGTGAGCGATGAAATTCATCAGCGCATTATGGACGAAGTCATTAACCCCACTTTAAGAGGAATGGCAGAGGATGGAATGCCTTATACGGGTTTTTTATATGCAGGCTTGATGATTTCAGCAACAGGTGAGCTTAAAGTATTAGAGTATAACTGCCGCTTTGGTGACCCTGAAACACAGCCTATCATGATGCGTTTAAAAAGTGATCTGGTGACACTTTGTGAAGCAGCACTCACACAAGACTTAGCCAATATGAGTACCGAGTGGGATGAACGCAGTGCACTGGGTGTGGTGTTAGCCGCTGGTGGCTATCCTGATAGTTATGCCAAAGGACAAATCATTCATGGCTTGCCAACCCAGAATAATGCTGATAGCAAAGTTTTTCATGCGGGCACACAACAAAAAGATGGCAATATCCTTACTGCAGGTGGCCGTGTTTTATGCGCTTGCGCTCTAGGCGAAGATATTAAGCAGGCTCAGGAAAATGCTTATAAGTTAACCAGAAAAATTTCTTGGGACAAAGTCTATTACCGAACAGATATTGGTTTTAAGGCTTTAAAATAGGTAACCGTTCACCTACCCCCTACAAGCTTAACCTGTTAATTTAACTGTAAATTATTTCTCAGTATTTCTATGAAATTGTTTTTCATCATTTCTGAGTCAAAATTTCAATGACTTACAGTGGTTATTTGCTGCTGGCATATTAGTCTGATCTATATAAATCAATATGTTAGGGGTAGGTGAACGGTTACTAAAATAGATATATACCTTACTGAAAAATTTAAATTTTTATTTCCGTTTTGCATTAGGAATGGGCACGAAATAAGTTGAGCAACTGACGCAGGATTTTTGTTTGCCTTCAAGGCGCGATAACAGGCGCATAGCGAGCTACGTAACTGCTTGTGCAACGCAGAAGGCGAACAAAAAGACAAGTCAGAATGCACAAGTTATTTGATTCCCATTCCTAGGTGAACCTTTGCATATCATACATCAAGGGAATAATCGTGAACACATTTTAAGAATTACCATGACCGCATTAAGCGTTTGATCAGTTGAGTAACAAATCAAGACAGGATATGAAAAAGATAGGCAACGTGAAATTTTTGGCATCTTTCATTTACCAGTTTACACTTTTGTAAAATGGTAAATGAAGCACTTGCTTGTAAACGCTTACTCTTCTTGATTTTTCTATAAGCCAAAGAGGTTTCAAGCTAAAAAAGTGTAAACTACTTTTGGGGGCAAATGAAGGATGCCAAATTTTTATAAATCAACAATGCCCACACCTTACAGCAAATACGTTAAAATCGCCTGTAAGTCTGAACTTTCAACAAACACATCCGCTTGTTCCCGAACAATTTCTCGCGCCACCACACCACCAAATCCGATACAATAAGCCCCTGCTTTTTTAGCTTCCATATCGGTATTACCATCACCTACAATAGCCATTTTTAAGCCAGTTTTGTTTAATTGCGCACAAATCTCTGCCTTGCCACCATTTCTGGCCAATGGCGATTGCCGATTAAAATCCAGATAATCGCCATTACTAGCAAAAATTAGCTCCACAGCATGTACATTGCTTTCATTCACGCTTAACTTTTTAGCCAAGGGTAAAATGGCCGGTTTTAATCCGCCACTAATAATATGCACCTGCTTACCTAGACGGTGCAGTTGCCGAAAGACATCTTCCACCCCCTGTACCATTTTTTCTATATATAAGTCGGCTACCCAGTTTATTGCTTGCTGATCAGGTTTAATTAAACTCAAGCGCTGTGCATAAACAGACTCCAGTGAGACTTCACCATTCATTGCAGCATGAGTTAAGGCAGCCATTTCAACGCCACAACCAGCACGTTCAGCTAATTCATCAATGCCTTCTATTTTACTTAAGGTACTATCACAATCAAAAAAAATAATATCAAAACTCATCTTTATCTCATAAAAAAATACGGTGTAGAGCAGACTTCAGTCCGCTATGGAATGGGAATTGAATAAGTTGTGCAATTATGACGCAGTATTTTTGTTTGCCTTCAAGGCGCGGTAACAGGCGCATAGCTAGCTACGTAACTGTTTCCGCAACGCAGAAGGCGAACAAAAAGACAAGTCAGAATGCACAAGTTATTTGATTCCCATTCCTATGATTGATTTAGAATCGGGAACTCTATATTTGCAAAGTGACACTTTTTACAGAAATGCAATAGCTTTAACAGACTAAAGTCGGCTCTACAATGGATTACATTTCTATCTGAATTGCTGAATCTACAGCACCTACTTCACAAAGCTCTTGTAACAAGGCTTCCTCAATTTTTTCAGATACACTGATCACCGCCATTGCCTGTTTACCATCTTCTGCTACACCGACCTGCATACGCGAGATATTAATGTTCGCCTTGCCTAATACTGTACTGATTGCTGCAATCACACCGGGTCTATCCGCATGTTGTGTGACAAGTAAAACACCTTCTGGAATAACTTCAATTTCATATTCATTGATATTGACGATACGCGGATGCCTGTCTCCTAGCAAAGTACCCAGTAAATGAATTTCTTCGTCACCATAATACGCTTTGATTTCTACTAATGCTAAATAGCCCGAAATCTCTTCTGTTTTCGACTCAGTCAAGCAAATACCCTGGCGCTTGGCAATATTTTCAGCATTTACACTATTGACAGGCGTAGATACATATCCCTCTAATAACCCGACTAAGGCAGCAACCGACACTGAACGCGCTTCTGCTTCTGCTGCTTTACCTAATAGAGACACTTTAATTCGCTCTATCGGTTGCGTAGCTAACCCTGCCAGCACCTTACCCAGGCTTTTAGCTATATCCATATAGGGTGCTGACTTTCTTAAGTCATCGGCAGAAAGGCGTGGTAAATTCAATGCATTAACAGCTTCTCCTGTTTTTAAAAAGGTCACCGCCTGACGTGCAATTTCTACACTAACAGCCACTTGCGCTTCTTTTGTCGATGCACCTAGATGAGGCGTAAAAACAATATTATCCAGCTTTAACAGAGGTGAATCTTTAGGAGGCTCATTTTCATAGACATCCAGTGCAGCTCCTGCAATATCGCCATTTTTTAAAGCATTATAGAGTGCCGCTTCATCAATCAGCCCACCACGTGCACAATTAATGATCATGCTAGTTTTTTTCATCATTGCCAGTTGTTCCTGTCCAATGACACCGCGCGTTTGTTCCAGTAAAGGACAATGTAAAGTCAAATAATCAGCTTGTTGTACTAATTCCTCTAAGCTCACCCTTTCTGCACCACACTCTTCAAATATCCCAGGTGCAACAAAGGGATCATAGGCAATAACATGCATATTTAACCCTGCACCGCGGCGAGCAACAATACGCCCGATGGTACCAAAGCCCAAAATTGCCAAAGTCTTATGCGAGACCTCAGCACCGACTAATTTAGAACGTTCCCACTTCCCCTCCCTGATGGATTTATCTGCCTTAGGTAAGTTGCGGCTTAAAGAGAACATATGTGCAATGGCCAGTTCGGCTGTAGTTGTCGCATTGGCATCTGGGGTATTCATCACTATCACCCCTTGCTCTGTTGCCGCAGGTATATCAACATTATCCACACCAATTCCTGCACGTCCCACTAATTTCAGGTTTTTACCCGCGCGTAGCACTTCATCTGTCACCTTAGTGTCACTTCTGATCAATAAAGCATCATAATCGACAATTGTTTCGCGTAATTTCTCTGGGCTCATACCGATATCTATATGGACTTGTATTCCCTCTTGTTCATTTAAAAAGTTAACCCCTGCATCGGCTAATTTATCGGAAATAAGTATCTTTTTCATGCTCAATGTTATCTCTTTGGATATTACGTTAAATAAACCCGACAGCTTACCAGTTTTGCTATAATCATAAAACCGATAAATCCATTTCTTTCTCTATGTCCGAATACAGTAAATCTTTTTTTTCTTTAAATTCCTGGAAACAACGACTAGTTTTCTGGCTAGGTGCCGTCATTATTGGCTTATTGATCTCAACCATGACTTTGTTGAGTGAATGGGCTTCTGAGCTTTACCGCTCTCTATCTTTAAGCTACCCCTGGTTTAATTTTGTTGTTGCCCCTTTTGGGCTGGCACTGACTGCATGGATTACCATCCGCTTTTTCCCTGGCAGTCAGGGAAGCGGTATTCCTCAGGTTAAAACCGCACTAGAACTTCCGCATACCATGGTGGAGCGTGCCAAACTGGTCTCTTTTCGGATTGCTATCGGTAAAACTTTTTTACCGATTATGGGGTTATTATCAGGCGCATCCGTTGGCTTTGGCGGGCCTGCAACCCATGTAGGTGCCTCATTGATGGCAGCTTTAGGCAAAGTCTTTAAATTCCCCTTACATTATATGGAAAGAGGCTTGCTACTCGCAGGCAGTGCCGCAGGGTTTGCCGCCATGTTTAGTGCACCATTAGGCGGTATTATGTTTGCTATCGAAGAAATGGGGCGCACACTGGAAGAACGCATTAGCACACTGGTTTTAACAGCCATTATTTTTTCGGGTGTCACCGCTTATTCAATTTTAAATCACACCATCTATTTTACTGATAATCAGCTTAGTTTACCGTGGGGAGAAGGCTGGCTAGCGATACCTTTATGCGGCATCACAGGAGGCTTATTGGGCGGTATTTTTAGCAAGATAGTCGTCAGCGGTCAGTATTATATAAAAAAAAGAGCATTCTCAATTGTTAAAGTCGCCTTTGTTTGTGGTTGTGCTATCGCCTTGCTCGGTTACTTATCGCATGGTGAAAGTTTTGGTACAGGCTATCAGCTTGCCAAAAATATATTGCAGGAAAAAGCAACAATAGACCCGCTATTTCCCCTCTACAAAATGCTGGCAACCATAGCAACCTTTTTTAGCGGCATTCCTAGTGGTATTTTTGTGCCATCTATCGCGACGGGCGCTGGATTAGGTGCCAACCTGGCAAACTGGCTTCCCATTGCGCCTACCTCAGTAATGATCTTACTCTCAATTACCGCCTATTTTGCAGGTATGCTGCAATCACCGCTCACTTCATTTGTCGTTGTTCTGGAAATGACTCATAGCCATGACCTTTCCATTCCTTTGATGACAGCGGCTTTTCTTGCGTCTGGGACATCTAAATTAATTAACCCTGAACCCTTGTATAGAGCATTATGCAATGCCTATCAAATACACCGTAATGATGCAGTCAATGAAGAACAGCAGCAGAAATAAAACCCTGCTGATAACGCTAGGAATATTTTTATTAATAGCGGGCGGCTATATAAAATTTTTATCAAAACCAACAGCGGCTCCTGATGTCAGTTTTAGAACAATTTCTAACAAGATTATTGAATTAAAAGACTTGCAAAACAAAGTTGTATTAATTACCTTTTGGGCGAGTAATTGCGCAAGTTGTCTCAAAGATATTCCGCATTTTAAACGTTTATATCAAGACTACCATGATCAGGGGCTAGAAATTATTGCAATCGCCATGTATTACGACCGCCCTAATTATGTGGTTAACACGCGCAAAACCTATCAAATTCCCTATGATATAGTACTCGATTTAGATATGCATTTAGCAAGTGCTTTTGGTAAAATAAGTTTGACACCAACAAGCTTTTTGTTGAACCCTAAAGGGGAAATTATATACCAGACCACCGGACTTATAGACTTAAGCGAGATGCAGCAGCGAATTGAAGAACAACTGTAGAGCGCGGCTTCAGCCCGCCATTAGCAAAGGGTATTGAAAGGGCTGAAGCCGCGCCTTAAATACAAAAAAGATATATAAATTAATACTGACTTTAGGACAATACAATGCTCTGGCTAAAAGCTTTTCATCTTATATTTATGGTCACCTGGTTTGCAGGACTTTTTTATCTACCACGCTTATATGTCTACCATGCGATGAGTGAAGACGACATTAGCAATGAACGCTTTAAAGTGATGGAACGTAAATTGTTCTACGGCATTATGACCCCTGGTATGCTGATTACCTTTGTATTCGGCATCTGGATGTTGATTGATTACGCCTGGGATACCTACTCTACTATGGGCTGGTTACATACAAAACTTTTGTTATTAGCTGGAATGCTTATTTACCATTACTATTGTTATCGCTATTTATTAGATTTTAAACTTGATCGCAATCATCATGACCCTGTTTTCTACCGCTGGTTTAATGAAGTCCCAGTATTATTTTTGATCGCCATTGTTATATTGGCGGTAGTCAAACCTTTTTAGAACGGACTTCAATTCACTTAGGAATGTGCATGAAATAATATGAGCAACTGCAGGGTGGGCAAAGGTCTTTTTCGTACCCGCCTTTATAGTGTATAGCCATTATCTCGCCTAGCTTTTCCCACCCTGCAGATTTGTAACTTGCTCAAGTTAGGTAACTCACAACAAATCCCCCACCTTGCTGGTCTTTTTGTCCGTCTTCAGCGTTATATAAATAGTTACGTAGCCGTAACCGTTCAGTCCCCTCCCCTCCTTATCAAGGAAGGATTACGGGGAGGTTTTCTATAAACCAAGCAGTAATAAAATAATTACTTCATCATTGCTTTATTTAGCATACGGTCTAATTTATGATTTGTTTCTGCTGCACTATCTGCTGCACGATTTGCTGCGGCAGTTGCAGCCTTCGCATTAGATGAAGCATCGTTAGCATCACGCGCCGCTTGATCAGATTTATCAGAAATGACTGTTGTTTGAGCTTTAAGGCTATTAACATCTGCACGTAACTGGTCCACATCCTCTTGTAAATCCTTATTAGCACAACCCACCATCATGCTTGTACCTAAAATAATAGCTGAAACTTTTAATAATTTAATCATTTACATCATTCCTAAAAAACGTACCTTCTTTAACAACAGAGTTATCTGCAGAAATGCAATAGCTATTGCCGTTACTAAAATTTAAAGTTGATACAAAAAAAACAAATAATCAGGCCTAATTTTTTATATAACTTAGGCATAAACATACAAAATAGCGATAAAAACCCCAAAGTGTATAGTAATAATTTTATCGCGTTTTAGTCATATTTCCAATTTTATTTTATTTGCACACGCATACCTTTATAAACCCACTTTGCCAATCTATCTATCTGTTTATTTGATAGCCCAACACAACCATGAGTCCAGTCAAATTCGCCATGCACTCTCTTATTTCCATTGCCTATACCATGGATGCCAATTTGCCCACCCAGAGGAGTGTTTTGTGGAGGCAGCTTATTATTTCGATGTGCCTGTATAATCGCCTGATAATCATCATAGGAAATTCGTGCTGAAAATAATGCCGAACCGGCATCAAATTCAGATGGATAATTGAGTCCAATAAACTTTCTAAAACGACTACTATTATTTGTATACGTAATTTTATAAATCCCAATAGGGGTAATATTATCTCCTCGCTGTTGTTTCTGGGACGCTCCTTTACGACCTATAGCAATTTGATCAAATGTTGCTATAACTTTCTCGCCTTGCCTGACCTGAATTATTTTTTTCTGAGTATCAACCAGTAACCAGTTAGCATTCTGAGCAAAACTGGCTGAATAAAAGAAAAACACGAATAATAATATAAAATATCGCATAAATGCTTATAATACTAAAAATTTCCCTAAGAAACGCACACAAAATAACACGATAATCACGTAATCATTTATCTTTAAAAAAAACGACCCGAACTTGGTACCGAGCACGATAACTTTAACATAGCTTGCGGCACAAAGCTGCTGTAGCCGCGAAGACCTTTAAAAAAACTCATAAGTTGTGCCGTTATTTCGTGCCCATTCCTCTTGTCTAACTGTCATATCACAAGGCTTAATTATGCAAATAAACACCATTCAAACTCAAGCTTATTCTGATCAAAAACCGGGCACATCAGGCTTAAGAAAAAAAGTAAAAGTTTTCCAGCAAGAACATTACCTTGCAAATTTTGTGCAGGCTATTTTTTCTTCGCTCGAAGAAAGTGATAATAAAACATTAGTGGTCGGAGGTGATGGACGTTATTTCAACCGTGAAGCCACACAAATTATCGTTAAAATTGCCATTGCCAATGGCTTTACTGATTTTATTATCGGTCAGGGCGGCTTATTATCCACCCCTGCGGCATCACACCTCATTAGAAAATATAACGCTCTCGGCGGCCTGATACTTTCTGCTAGCCACAACCCCGGCGGACCTGATGAAGATTTTGGCATCAAATATAATATTAGTAATGGTGGCCCAGCACCGGAACACTATACGGACGCATTTTATACCTACAGTAAAAGTATTACAGAATACCAAATTGCTGAAATTGCAGACATAGACTTAGATACGCAAGGCGAACAACACGTAGAAAATATCAATATCCGCATTATTGATCCAGTCGATGACTACGCTGAACTAATGGCTACCTTGTTTGATTTCAATTTGCTACAACGCGTAATAAGTTCCGGCAAAATAAGTCTGCGCTTCGATGCCATGAGTGCTATTACAGGCCCTTATGCCACACGCATACTAGAAGATATTCTGGGCGCACCCAAAGGATCAGTTATCAATGCTATCCCTCTGGAGGATTTTGGCGGTCACCATCCTGATCCTAATCTAGCCCATGCAAAAGAGCTGGCTGAATTAATGTTTAGTACGGATGCCCCTGATTTCGCAGCAGCTTCTGATGGTGATGGCGATAGAAACATGATACTAGGTAACAATATCTTCGTAACTCCGAGTGATAGTTTAGCGATTATAGCCGCAAATGCAGAACTTGCACCCGGTTACGCCGCTGGCATTAGTGGCGTTGCTCGCTCTATGCCCACTAGCCAGGCTGTTGATCGTGTTGCCAAAGCGATGAACCTGCCCTGTTTTGAAACACCGACTGGCTGGAAGTTTTTCGGCAATTTATTAGATGCCAATAAAATCACACTGTGTGGTGAAGAAAGTTTTGGCACAGGCTCCAGTCATGTGCGTGAAAAAGATGGCTTATGGGCTGTTTTATTCTGGCTTAATATTCTCGCTGAAAAAGCCCAGCCAGTCAGTCAAATCGTCACCGAGCACTGGCAAAAATTTGGCCGAGACATCTATTGTCGTCATGATTATGAGGCAGTAGAAACAGAGATCGCTAACGGCATTATGGATCATTTGCGTAAGCAACTGCCAAACTTATCAAAACAAGTTTTTGGCTCATATACAGTGCAGTATGCCGATGAATTCAGCTATACCGACCCTATTGACAATAGTATCAGCAATCAGCAAGGCATACGCATAGGCTTTACAGATGGTTCCCGCATTATTTTCCGTTTATCGGGAACAGGCACAGTCGGTGCCACTCTACGTATCTATCTAGAACAGTATGAAGCCGATGCTAATAAACATGACCAAGACCCACAAGATGCACTGGCAGAACTTATTGAACTGGCAGAGCAATTTTGTGAAGTAAAAAAACGCACGGGGCGTGCTGAACCAACGGTTATTACTTAGGAATGGGAATCAAATAACTTGTACATTGTAACCGTTTAGCTCCCCTCCTTAATCAAGGAGGGGTTAGAGAAGTTTTATTAGAAAAAGTCTCCTCAATTTCCATCTCACAAAGGGGATCTGAACAGTTACGCTTTCTTAGGAATGGGAATTGAATAAGTTGTGCAATTATGACGCAGTATTTTTGTTTGCCTTCAAGGCGCGGTAACAGGCGCATAGCTAGCTACGTAACTGTTTCCGCAACGCAGAAGGCGAACAAAAAGACAAGTCAGAATGCACACGTTATTTGATTCCCATTCCTTAGTTAGCAAGCAAAGGCCTCATCATCGTAGTTTTGCCAGTCATTACATCCAGTGTCTTTTTAAGGCGTATGAAAACAGATTCCTGAGTATAAGGAATCCCATATTTTTCACATAATGCTTTCACTTTTGGCTGTGCAATATGATAACGGCTTAGAGGCATATCCGGCCATATATGGTGTTCAACTTGATAATTCAACCAGCCTTGTAAAAAATCAATACGATCTGTGCCTGTCGTAAAATTAGTCGAACCCAATATTTGTCTAAGATAGAATTCACCTTTATTAGTCGCTTTTTCATCAAACAGATATAAATCATCACCCACATGATTAGTACCAATAATCAGAAATGTATGCACATTAGTAATAACTTCTGCTAACAAGGAATTAATTAACACATTCGTCGCTGCAAGCATCCCCCCTATCCCAGCGATAAAACCTACTGGAATAAACAATAATGGAATCAGGACAAATCTGATTCCCGCGTAAGGTAGCAGGCATCGCGTCCATAATTCTTTTCCTAGCGGTTTAAAAGGATTCCATGTATCCGCATGAGAATAAGTCAATGCTTCTTTGCCCGCTTTTTTATCCCGAGAACGTTGCAATTCAACCAAAGTAGAAGGCGCATAGTAGAGAAATTTCCAGGTAGAGGCCATTATTCCCAAAAAAACATACCTTAGCCATTGCGGCATATTGATATTTCTAAAGTCTTCAGTATTATATTCCACCTGGTCTGGATCAGCCTTCTCACCCAAATTATAATGATGTAAATCGTTATGTTCTTTATCCCATGCTTCTGGAATCATCCACTCTAGCCAATCAATAAAACGCCGATTTCCTCTGGCAAAACCTTTACTGGTATAGTGTTTCGGAATACCTTCAATTTTGTCATAGGCACGATGGGTAATATGATGTGCTATCGTTGTCCAGCGAGTTACATTGCCCTGACTAATAAAATAGGCAGAGACAGGGTTAGGTATTATCCAGGCACTCGCATAGCCAATTGCCGAACAAATACGCCCCCAGCGTTCAATTTTTTTTAAATGTCGAAAATCATCCATACCTAGATCACTTAAAACTTCCTCGCGGATATCATCGATGTCTTTAGCAAATTGATCTCGGTCAATTGCATGGTAAATATGTTGAGTCACAACGTTGTTTCCTTAAAATAAAAACGACTAGTATATCATTGACTGGCTTTAATAGAGAGGGCTGAATTCTGGAAAATAGCTATTTAAATTAATGTCCGGAAAAATCAAGAATAAAGGGGTCAGTGTAATTTATCCTCTCCTCTTTGCCCACCTAACAAGCCCCTTCTGGTTACGCCACTGATAATTTAATTAACACTGACCCCTTTATTTATTGATAAGGAGGGAAACAAGAATGCTTGAAACACTTGAAACTATTGGGGTGAACGACGGGGCTCGAACCCGCGACAACCGGAATCACAATCCGGGACTCTACCAACTGAGCTACGCTCACCATAATGATGAATTTTTTAAGAATGGTACGCTTGGCAGGAGTCGAACCTGCGACCCTCGGCTTAGAAGGCCGATGCTCTATCCAGCTGAGCTACAAGCGCAAAATTTTGGTCGGGGTAGAGGGATTCGAACCCCCGACATCCTGCTCCCAAAGCAGGCGCGCTACCAAACTGCGCTATACCCCGATACATTTAAGATTACACTACGCTAGTAGTTAGTGCCTTAAAGAGCTCACTATTATAGCTGATTTTTATAGTGGGTCAATAATTATTTAGTATTTTAAAGTTTATTTTTGACCAGAAGATAAACCTCTTCTGTTTTAATATCTGCGCTTTGCAAAATCAACTCCAGCTCTGCCAGTTTCTTTTCGGCAAATGCTCTATCTTTTAAACTAGAAGTATTAATATAAACATTTAAAGCGGCACTTTTTAGCCCCGCATACGCGGACATTACCGCTACCCCAGCATCACTAATCACATTTAAACTGCCTTTTTCTGCTGCCTCCTGGCCTAGCTGTATCGCTTGAGCGCAAGCCGCTGCACAAGCAAGAGGAACAAGTGTTGCCTCTTTTAATACTATTTGAATCTGTGTACTACGTTGCGTTTTTTCTTGCTCTGTTTCTTTTGCCAGACGATACGCCGCCATTAGCTGATCAAACACATCCACATCAGCTTTAATCATTGCAGTGAGTTCAGTGCGTAAATTTTCTGCCTGGCTTAACAAAGCTTGCATATCCTTTTCGACATTTTGATACGCTGGTTTACCTATCGTTAGATTACAAACCATACTGGTTAAAGCGGCTGCTTGCGCACCCAGTAGTGCTGCTGCGCTGCCCCCACCAGGTGTCGCTGTTTTGCTTGCAAGTTCATCTAAATATTGCTCAATTGATTTATCTTTTATTTCGCTCACATCTGTCCTTATTCTTTAATGGTTGTACTCTGCTAAATTATACAGACTTTCGGGAACTCTTCATTTTTTAGTCGACACTTTGACTACGAATTTAAGACGTGACACAGTGAAAAAATACGTTCCTCCGAGGATAAGTACGCACCGATAATTAGGCATTTTTCTTTGCTGTTTAAAAATTAAGAGGAGCTCAGAATATACATTCGTTCGGTTACGCCAAATCACTAAACAAATTTGTTAAACTGACTCAAGGGTAACTTGCGCTTATAATCAACTCAAATAATAAAATAACGCATCAAGGATCAAACTTCCCTACAGGCAGAAAGTAATACGATGACAACATATATCATTAACACGCCCGTTTTAACAAATTACGGTACCTGGTCATTTCAAGGGCCATTAACACTGGATGAAGCACAGGCACTGCTTAAGGATGGTTTTGTTTCTGCTATTGGGCATAGTGCCAGTGCTGAATTTTTAAGTCAATTACTGAGTAGAAATATCCCAACACAACGCATTCATGTCAGTATGGAGCCGCATGACCGCGCTCTTATCTTTCGTTTATTACAGCGATTACCAGAGGGCAAGGTGCTGAATCAGGAGGAGTTGAGACAGCTGCCTTATGAGTTAGGGATGTTGGAGCGTACAGAATAGTAA
>CAZLLL010000029.1:0-13815 GCA_964560255.1 uncultured Methylomonas sp. | reverse complement strand
GAACAAAAAGACAAGTCAGAATGCACACGTTATTTGATTCCCATTCCTTTGTAACTTGCTCAAGTTATTTCGTGCTCTAGGCGAGCCGAGGAATTCACCGCGTTTCAAACGTTTATTTTTGATGCACCGATGTATATATTGTCATATAAGGGATATAACCGTTACCAATAAGAAAGCTATCTCATCCATCAATAGAGTTTGTGTTTATTGTGCTAGTCATGACAAACGTTATGGACGAGATGAATACTGCTTTGCGGATTTAAACTTCAGATCGGGAAATAATAGAAAAATTAAAATCTTCTTGCAAAACTCCGAGAAAATAGTGCTAACAAATAATATGTAGTGGTAAAACATGAGATTATCTATATAATACATCGTTTTGTAAGAGATTCTATTAGCAGTACATTTTATAAATCTAAGCTTTTGACGGAGTAACTTATTACCTTAATTATTAATAAAATCCAGTCAAAATTTGGGAGCCTTCATTTTCTAGGAGTACAATTACTTTAGCTATTGTTGGCTTCTTTAAGAAAGCTAAAGATTTTTTTAACTCCTGTGCTGTTTAAATAATAAAAGTTGTAACCTACTTTATGGATGACAATGAAAAATACCCAAAATTTTAGAAAAAACTATTTCGACCATCTAGATTAAAGTTCCCTTATGAAAATCCGAGTATTATCCTCCATACGCTACACTTTTAAAAAATCATGAAAAAAATTGAACTGCTATCGCCTGCGGGTACTTTAAAAAATATGCGTTATGCCTTTGCTTATGGTGCGGATGCGATTTATGCCGGACAACCTCGTTACAGCTTGCGTGTCCGTAACAACGACTTTTTGGATGAAAATCTTGCCCTGGGAATCGCCGAAGCACATGCCTTAGGAAAAAAATTTTTTCTGGCGACTAATGTTATTCCGCACAATACCAAGGTCAAAACTTTTATCAAGGATATTGCGCCTATTATTGCTATGCAGCCTGATGCGTTGATTATGGCTGATCCAGGCTTAATTATGATGACTAAAGAGCAATGGCCTGATATGCCGATACATTTATCAGTACAAGCCAATACAGTTAACTTTGCAAGCGTTAAATTCTGGCAAACAATGGGCATTGAGCGTATTATCTTATCGCGTGAATTATCGCTAGATGAAATTGCTGAAATTCGCCAGGAATGCCCCGATATTGAACTAGAAGTTTTTGTTCACGGTGCACTCTGTATTGCTTATTCTGGACGTTGCTTATTGTCGGGGTATTTTAATCATCGTGACCCAAATCAAGGAGCCTGCACCAATTCTTGCCGCTGGAAATATGATACCAAACCTGCCCATGAAAATGCAGAAGGTGATTTTGTTCTGGATGGTGCGTCACTTTCTTTAAGCGATTTAAATTCCAGTACGGCTAACTGTGGTGGTGCAGAGCGCCACCCGCTTGCAGATGAAGTTTATTTCCTGGAAGAAGAAGGTCGTCCTGGTGAGTTACTACCTGTTATGGAGGATGAACATGGCACCTATATCATGAACTCCAAAGATTTACGTGCAATTGAGCACGTGCATCGCTTAGTCGAAATTGGTATTGATAGTTTAAAAATAGAAGGGCGTACTAAATCCCATTATTATGTTGCCAGAACCGCACAATCCTATAAACAGGCGATTAATGATGCACTCGCAGGTAAAGACTTTCAGCCTGAATTGATTGGCATTTTAGAAAATCTTGCAAACCGGGGTTATACCGATGGCTTTTATCAGCGCCATCATACTCACGAACAGCAAAACTACCTTACTGGTTATTCAAAAAGCCATCAGCAGCAATTTTGTGGGGAAATCAGAGCGTATGATGAAAGTACTGGCCTAGCTGAAATTCTGGTAAAAAATAAATTCTCGGTCGGTGATAAACTGGAGTTTATACATCCTGATGGAAATCATGATATTATCGTTGAGCGTATGGAGGATTTGTACGGTAAAGAAATGCATGAAGCATCAGGTGGTGGATATGAAGTAAAAATCCCTATCCCTTCTTTTCAAAATAACCTAGGCTTATTATCCCGATATATTTAATAAATGAGGCTACAAATGAAAGCTAATGTAGGTGGACTCGATAAAAAAATCAGAATTGCTGTAGGTATAATTATTATTGCAGCGGGTATTTATTTTCAATCCTGGTGGGGAGCAATCGGCATTGTGACGATAGCAATGGCACTGATTAACTGGTGCCCTGCTTATATCCCATTAAAGATTTCAACCTGTAAAACCGAAACAGAGTAAATAACGTTATAAGGCATATACTTTGTGTGGTCACGGTTGTGGATTGCTAGCGACTGAGTTATTGCATATTGCTGTGTTGCTGAAACAGTTACCTAGCTTATTTATGTGCCTATTTTAGCACCTTGCTCTCCACAAGCGCATTATTTTTTTGTACCCGTGACTGCATAGAGGTAACCGTTTAGTCCCCCTCCTTATTAAGGAATAGGAATCAAATAACGTGTGCATTCTGACTTGTCTTTTTGTTCGCCTTCTGCGTTGCGGAAACAGTTACGTAGCTCGCTATGCGCCTGTTACCGCGCCTTGAAGGCAAACAAAAATACTGCGTCATAATTGCACAACTTATTCAATTCCCATTCCTAGGGCGTTAAATCTGTTCTAAATAATAGCAGGGTAATTCATACATATTATCTGTCATGATTTATTATGTCCGTTATAAAAAGTGTATGAATATTTAGGTCGCATAACATATATAGATTTAACACCCCACTCTATGCCTTATCATTCACCTCCTTGTTTTTACCCAAAGATACGCCATGACATTCACAACTGCCAACCTTTGCGACCAGTATTCATCGACAACGAGTTTTCAAATCGCCGAGCCTATTTTCAAAGCATTTGGTGCAAAATCTTTTTTTTCGGGACAAATCAGCACTATTAAAGTATTTGAAGACAATATATTAATACGCAAACTATTAGAGCAAAAAGTTAGCCAGCGGATTTTAGCCATTGATGGCGGTGGATCTCATCGATGTGCGTTATTAGACGAAAACCTGGCCAGCGCAGCTTGCAAAAACGGCTGGCAAGGCATTATTATTTATGGCTGTATACGTGATGCTGATGCCATTAACCAGCTAGATATTGGTATTCGCGCTTTACACACTCACCCCTTAAAAAGCCATAAAAAAGGTAGCGGCGAACTGGATAATACGCTGACCTTTGCTGGGGTACATTTTAAAGTCGATCATTATCTGTATGCAGATAATGATGGCATTATTATTTCTCAAAATCCATTAACTTAAAAAGACCATGAAAATTGAACTTGCTAATCCGAGAGGCTTTTGTGCTGGTGTAGACCGCGCAATCGAAATTGTTGATCGTGCTATCGAAGCCTTTGGTGCACCTATTTATGTGCGCCACGAAGTGGTACATAATCGCACGGTGGTGGATGGTCTTAGGGAAAAAGGTGCTATTTTTATTGAAGAATTAAGCGATGTCCCCGAAGGCTCTTATCTTATTTTTAGTGCCCATGGGGTATCCAAAAAAGTACAAAAAGAAGCGATTGATAGAAATCTGACGGTATTTGATGCAACTTGTCCTTTAGTGACAAAAGTGCATATTCAGGTCGCTAAACATGCAAAAGCCGACAGGGAAGTTTTTCTTATAGGTCATGCAGGCCACCCCGAAGTTGAAGGCACGATGGGGCAATATGAAAAATGCACTGAAAATGGGGCTATTTATCTGGTTGAAACACCCGAAGATGTTAGAACTACTCAGGTTAATAACCCGAAAAATCTCGCCTATGTCACGCAAACAACACTTTCAATGACAGATACTAGCATTATGGTGGATGCGCTACATGAACATTTTCCATATATCCAGGAGCAAAAAAAGGACGATATTTGCTATGCTACGCAAAATCGCCAGGATGCTGTGCATGACCTTGCAGAAAATGCAGATATTATTCTCGTTGTCGGCTCGCCTAACAGCTCTAACTCCAATCGCTTAAGAGAAATTGCAGAGCAATTAGGTAAGCAGGCTCATCTTATTGATACGGCAACAGATATGCAACAGGAATGGTTTAATAATATAAATGTCGTGGGTGTGACAGCAGGTGCATCTGCTCCCGAAGTGCTTGTACAGCAAGTCATCAGTCAGTTACAAGACTGGGGTGGTGAATCCGTGCATGAAATTAAAGGAATAGAAGAAAAGGTGGTCTTTACTTTACCTAAAGAGTTGAAGTTACATATGGAAAACCGCTAATTTTTTCATGCATATAAAGAGCTATCCATGTTTCAGAACATGTTTTGTAGGAGCGGTCTTTAGCTGCGAAATAAAGAAAGGCATGTTTAATTTCGCGGCTAAAGACCGCTCCTACGAGCGAATTTTGGCTAAAACCCAAATAAAAATTTAACATAGCACTATGACAACTGACTTCTTTCTCTACGATACTGAACAATTAAATACCCTCACCACGGCAGAAACAGTGAAACGTGGTCTGGCTTATTTTACTGAAAATCGAGTCTTTGCTTTGGATGTACAGAATGAATCTATCACAGCACAAGTGGAAGGTTCGCTAAAAGACCAGCCTTATTGGATAGAGCTATCCAAAGGGAGTGATCATGAATTGCAGGTGACATGCGACTGCCTTGCAGAAGCAAAAGTATGTAAACATGCTATTGCCACGCTTTATAGCTATGCGGAATATTGCCTTAATATAGAACAGGAAAGCTTTGGTGGAGCCGTTGATGAAGCGATTAAAGAACGTGTCAAAAAAGGGCGCAATGAAGTCAGTGTTAAATTAATCAGTGGTAATTTAGCATTTGGCCTATGGCAGGCTAAATCTATTATTTCATCTACTTATCGTCCTACCTCTTATCATGTTTATATTCGTTCTCTGGAGCAACGTAAAAATTATTGCACCTGTCCTGATTTAGCAACCAATCAATTAGGTACCTGTAAGCATATTGAGTCCGTTTTACACTTTGCTAAAAAACAAGCTGAATATGAAGAACTACTAGCACAAGGTGCTGCTATTTCATTTGTTTACTTAGCCTGGGAATCGGCAACTGACCCAGTTATTCGGTTACATAAAGCACAGAATATTGAAGCTAAATTAAATGAAGAATTAGCGGGTTTTTTTACTGATGACAATCGTTTTAAAGGTCGCTTACCCGAAGATTTTAATTACTTTGCCGAGAAATTTAATAGCTATGAAGATCTGGATATTGGTGATGATGCACGCCTGTATGTGCACCAATATGCAGAAGATGCTAGTCAGCAGATAAGAGCACAAGAAATTTCTAAAGAGATCATGCAGGCGAAAGGCGTAATGCTAGGCATTAAGGGGCGATTATTTCCCTATCAAACCGAAGGAGTGGCCTTTTTAGCCTCTCGTGGCAGAGCATTATTGGCCGATGATATGGGGTTGGGAAAAACCATTCAGGCAATCACTGCGGCTGCCTGGCTTGCTAACCATTCAGGTGTAAAAAAAGTACTTATCGTGTGTCCTGCCTCATTAAAACATCAATGGGCTAGAGAGATAGAAAAATTTACTTCTTACCCCTTGCAAATAATACAAGGTCCAGTAGAAGATAGACAAGTGCAGTATCGCGCGGATGCCTTGTTTTATATCGTTAATTATGAACTGGTCTTACGTGATTTAAGCGTGATTAGCGAAACCTTAAAGCCTGATTTGCTGATTCTGGATGAAGCACAAAGAATAAAAAACTGGCGTACTAAAATAGCCTCAACCATTAAATTAATCTCCTCACGCTATGTCTTTGTTTTAACCGGAACACCGCTAGAAAATCGTATAGAAGATTTATATAGCTTATTACAGGTGGTTGACGCGCGTGTTCTTGGGCCTTTATGGCGCTGTTTGCTAGACTTTCATATCACTGATGAACGTGGCAAAGTGATAGGCTATCGTAATCTATCTGAATTACGCCAACGCATTAGCTCGGTTATGTTAAGACGTAATCGTAGCCTGGTCAGCGACCAGCTTCCAGAAAGAACCGAAGTACGCCTGGATATTGCAATGACCACAAAACAACAGGAAATCCATGATTCGGCCATGGCTAATGCAGGCCATCTGGCGACTATCGCTAAACGTAGGCCGTTAACACCCAGTGAATCAAATAGGCTAATGGCTTCCCTGCAACAGGCGCGCATGGCTTGTAATGCTGCCGGTCTGGTTGATAAAGTGACGCAAGGCTCACCTAAACTAGACGAAGTATCGCGTTTATTGGAAGAGCTGTGTTTGCAAAGTAATCAAAAAGTAGTGATATTTTCCCAGTGGGCATTGATGACAGAAATGGTCGAAACACTGGCTCTTTCTTTAGGTTTAGGTTGTGTGCGTTTGTATGGCGGGATTCCTACGCATAAGCGCGGAGACTTGATGGACAAATTCCAGCATGACGATGCGATACAGGTGTTTATTTCTACCGATGCCGGCGGCGTAGGCTTAAACTTGCAGGCAGCTTCGGCATTGATTAATCTGGATATGCCCTGGAGCCCCGCTATTCTGGATCAGCGTATCGCGCGTATTCATCGCCTGGGACAAAAACAAAAAGTACAAATTTTTCTGTTATTAGCCGAGGACTCTTATGAACAACAGGTGGCCAGTCTGGTAAAAGGTAAGCGTAACTTGTTTGATAATGTGATTAGCCCTGATGCAACAGAAGATGTCGTGGGTGTTTCTAAAAAAATGTTGCAAAGCATTGTGGATGATTTAGCGGATCCTGCAGCTGCACCTGAAGTAGAAAAAGCCACGCCAGAACAAGCTGAGGAGCCACTTGCTGCGATTGCTGAAACACAGCGCATTAACAGCATAGTCAGTACTCAACAGGAAGAGGACAATAGCGAAACACATGCATTAATTAGCCAGATTCAAGTGAAATTCGGGCAGCGCATAGAACAAATTCTGGCCTCAGGCGGTGGTTTACTGGTGGTAGTCAATCAAGCTACTCAGGAAGATGATGACTTTGCTCAGCAAATATCGACAACAGAGTTACCTGTTGTTGTTCTGGAATCGAAGACCTTAAGCAATCTAAAGCGCTTGGGAGCAGCTTCGCCTGTCGCTGATACACAGCTTATGTATCAACCTGAACATGTTCAGCCTGATACAATTAATCCACTGATAAAAATAGCACATGATAAACTACGTTCTGCTGAGGTGTTGGTAGAGCAGCGATGCTATGCAGGAGTCATGGAAATATTGGCAGCAACGATTCTGACTATTGCGACCATTGCCAGTGGGCAGCAACAAGTACCGAGTCTGGAAAAAGCCACAGTCTGGTTATATGGCGATGTATTACCACAACAATTGATGACTGCTGAGGAAATAGCCAGCATCGTCAGAGTGATTGCTTTAAGTCAAAATATTGATATACCTGATGTATTGATTGATGACTCGTTAAAAGATACTCAGGTACTATTAGCACAATATGCCTGAAAAAATTATTGGCTTCCTGTATTTTTCTTTTAAAAAAACAACCGCTGAAAATCAGGTAAACGGAGCTTAGCGAAGTGATGATTTTTAGTTCCTGCGTCGGTCGGTGAGAGAATGAAGGTGACAGGAGTCCCTGAATTTCGCGAAGCAGCCATGGCACGCCTAATTAACTCACTCAAGCAATACCTTCGCCACTATGCAGCTATTTTTTCGTCATGAATGCGCCCTATAGCTGAAAGTCGCTGAAGAGCATCATTAATATTAATGACTTGTAGGTTTTTGGGAAGCATTTTAAATACCTCACGGGCATAGCGAAGCCCATGGTGACGGGCTTTCAGGTCAAGTATGCTTTCTTCATTTGAGGAGGCCAGCATGGCCTGTGATAAATTGACCATCCTCATGGATATATTGGCTGCATTACAGACAGCTTGTTCTTTGATGATCATAAAATCTTCCAGTCCTCAGTGTTGTTTGGCATCTCGGAAATTAAATTCGATCTGAAATCTTATCGATAGTATTCAATAAGATTCTCGGCTACCAAACTGATGTGATCTAACTGACGAAAAGTCGCGCTATTAACAAAAGGGTGTAAGCAAGCTAAAAATGTGGTAACTTCGTTCATGAGCAGTGGGTGTTTTATACGCGTTGTTTGGATTTACGTATTTTATAGCAACTGCCCTTTCATAAGTCAGTTATTTACCCGCGATTGCAACTGAGAATAGTGTGATGTTTTGGCGAAGGTATTGTCAAGTGTAGAGTAGATTTTATGCACTCTATAAAATAATCGTCGCACATCATAAAATGTAAATTGAAAAGTGAAGGAAGCCAGTTATTCTACATTAATAAAGTGATCCACCGTGCTTATCACTCATGCTAGTCAAGCTGATATGCTCATCAGAATTAGAAAAATCAGTTGGAGAACCTAGTTTTATCATCAGACGGACTTCATTTTTTGAGTCTGCCGAATTAATAGCATCATCAAAACTTATTTTTCCTTGCTTATATAAATCGTACAAAGCCTGATCAAACGTTTGCATACCAAGTTCTTGAGACGATTTCATAAGCTCTTTTAGTTTATGCACCTCCCCTTTACGGATAATATCTGAAACTAAAGGTGTACCTAATAATATCTCTAATGCGGGGTAACGCCCTGCGCCATCAGTTCGGGCAACCAATTGCTGGGCAACAATACCTTTTAAGTTGAGTGATAAATCCATAAAGATTTGTTTATGCATTTCCTCAGGAAAGAAATGTAAAATACGATCAATCGCCTGATTAGCATTATTGGCGTGTAATGTTGACAAACACAGATGACCTGTTTCAGCAAAGGCGATAGCATGTTGCATGGTTTCGCGCGTTCGAATTTCACCAATCAGGATAACATCAGGTGCCTGGCGTAATGTGTTTTTTAGAGCCACTTCGTAAGATTCAGTGTCCATACCCACTTCACGTTGAGTAACAATGCAACCTAAATGTGGGTGGACAAACTCAATGGGATCTTCAATGGTAATAATATGCCCTGTGGTATTTTCATTGCGATGCCGAATTAATGAGGCTAATGAAGTCGATTTACCCGTACCTGTCGCACCTACAAATAAAACTAGTCCTCGCTTTTGCATAATGATTTCTTTTAGAATTGCAGGGAGGTGCAGGCTCTCTGGGCTAGGGATATTAGACTCTATGCGGCGTAACACCATACCAGCTGAATCTCTTTGAGTAAAGGCGCTAACTCTGAATCGTCCTAATCCTTTGCGACTAATCGCAAAATTACATTCCTTGGTATTTTCAAAATCATCACGTTGACGCTGTGTCATGATGCTTTTAACCAGTTTTAAGGATTGCTCATCCGTTAAAGGTGTTTTCGAAATATCACTAAGTTTTCCATTAATTTTTAAAGCAGCGGGACGGCCTGCTGTAATAAACAAGTCAGATGCCTGTTCTTTGAACATTAACGCTAGAAGCTTATCAAAATCCATACTGTTTTCCTTAATTTATCAGAGTAACCTAGGAATGGGAATTAAATACGTTGTGCATTCTGACTTGTCTTTTTGTTCGCCTTCTGCGTTGCGGAAACAGTTACGTAGCTAGCTATGCGCCTGTTACCGCGCCTTGAAGGCAAACAAAAATACTGCGTCATAATTGCACAACTTATTCAATTCCCATTCCCTAACGGAACAAGCCTTTACTGACCGCTTTGATTGCGGCAGCTTTAGATGTAATTCTGCCAGCATCTACCAATTCTTTAAGATTCTGGTCTAGGGTTTGCATACCATCTCGTCGGCCCGTTTGAATGGCTGAGTACATTTGGGCGACTTTTGCTTCGCGGATTAAATTACGAATCGCGGGTGTGCCAACCATAATTTCATGCGCCGCAATTCGCCCCCCCCCTATTTTCTTTAATAAGGTTTGTGAAATGACAGCCTGCAAGGACTCAGATAACATAGAACGAATCATGTCTTTCTCAGCTGCTGGAAAGACATCAATAATTCGGTCTATTGTTTTAGCAGCCGAGGTGGTATGTAAAGTCCCAAAGACTAAATGCCCCGTTTCTGCAGCGGTTAAAGCAAGACGTATGGTTTCTAAATCACGCATCTCACCCACTAAAATAATGTCGGGATCCTCTCTTAAAGCGGATCTTAGTGCCGCATTAAAGCTTTGCGTATCTCTATGAACTTCACGTTGATTAATCAAACATTTCTGGCTGGTATGCACAAATTCAATCGGATCTTCAACGGTAAGAATATGTTCGTAGCGGTTTTGGTTGATATGGTCAACCATTGCGGCTAGGGTTGTTGATTTACCAGAGCCAGTCGGCCCTGTTACCAAGACCAGCCCACGAGATTTCTCCGTGAGTTCGGCAAAGAATTTTGGGGCATTTAAATCTTCCAGTGTTAGAATATCAGAAGGAATAGTTCGAAATACTGCCGCTGCACCACGTTCCTGATTAAATGCATTGACACGAAAACGAGCCAGGCCAGGTAATGCAAAAGAAAAGTCAGTTTCAAAAAACTCTTCATAATCACGACGTTGCTTGTCATTCATGATGTCGTAAATAAGGGCATGCACTTGCTTATGTTCAAATGCTTCAATATTAACACGACGGATATCACCATCTACTCGGATCATAGGAGGTAAACCCGCAGAAAGGTGTAAATCAGATGCTTTGTTTTTAACGGAAAACGCGAGTAACTCAGCAATATCCATAGACGTTCCTTATATAAAGGTGAAATAATAAAGTTAATGTTTATAACAATAGCTTAAGTTTTTAACTTTTAAAGTAGGCGTGATTAATAAAACTAACAAATTATCTGAATAGGTTAATATTGATGGCATCAATTACAAATAATTTAAAACAAATCAACAATGACATTCGAAAAGCAGAGGCACTTGCACGACGAGAAAAGGGGGCAGTGCAATTATTGGCCGTCAGTAAAACTAAGCCCAGCTCAGATATTGTTAAGGCATACCAGGCAGGTCAGCGACATTTTGGGGAAAGTTATTTGCAAGAAGCCTTGCTTAAGCAAAAAGAATTAAGTTGCTATCAAATGACATGGCATTTTATTGGCCCGATACAATCGAATAAAACACGACAAATTGCTAATCATTTTAGCTGGGTGCATAGTGTTGATCGCCTGAAAATTGCAAAACGCCTAAGTGAGCAACGCTCGACTTCTTTACCCCCTCTCAATGTCTGTATTCAAGTTAATATCAGTCATGAGCAAAGTAAATCAGGGTTTCATCTGGATGAATTAGCAACCATTATTGAATACGTTGCACAACTACCGAATATTCAGTTACGTGGTGTTATGGCGATTCCACAGCCTGTTACTGATTATGAACAGCAACGAGCCCCCTATCGTCAGTTATATCAGTGTGTCAAGGCTATTGATAGACCAGAAATAGATACTTTTTCTTTTGGCATGACGGAAGATTTAAGTGCCGCTATTGCAGAAGGTGCTACGGTTGTCAGAGTTGGGACTGCTTTATTCGGTACAAGAACTTAGGTGTTTAGGAAAAAATAGGCAAATTACCATATTTCAATTGCACTTTGAGCCAGTTATAATGGAATGCTTAGGAATGTTCATGACACACTTGAGCAACTTTTTAACACAAGGTTGTAGACTCGAATTTATTCGTACCATGCGAATGAATTGGCATCGACAGTTGCTCTGTTTACTTCGCGCCCGTTCCTTAGACTAGATTTGACCAAACATTAAGACTATTAAAGGGGTTTACTAATAACCCCATCTAAGATTAATAGAGACTATTTTGCAGAAAGTCATAATTTACTAAAGTAATTTCAATTTATTATAATAGCTATATCAAGGTTTTTTTATGAGCATGTGGTTCGACAATGTCATTAAAGGTTTATCAGCGCATCAAATTATTAATGATTCAAAAACACCCTCAGGGAAAGTGCATGTTGGGTCTTTACGCGGTGTATTAATTCATGATGCACTCTATAAAGCTTTAAAACAAAAAGGTGTTTCAGTAAGCTATACATATGGCATTGATGATTTTGATCCATTAGATGGCTTGCCTGCGGATGCACCCGCTGAATTAGTGGATATGATGGGCAAACCCCTCTGTAATATTCCTGCGCCAGCAGGCTCAAAAGGTACCGACCTTGCTGACCATTACATTATAGAATTTTTAGATATATTTAAAGAGTTAGGGGTTGATGCAGAAATTTACCGAATGAGAGATATTTATCGCTCAGGTCAATTCAATGAGGCAATTGATGCAATTTTAAACAAAACAGATGCTGTAAGAGAAGTCTATCAACGGGTGAGTAAAGCGAGTAAATCATCAAACTGGTATCCCTTTCAGGTGGTTTGTGAAAACTGTGGAAAAATTGGCAGTTCCGAAGTGGTTAATTATGATGGGAAAGAGGTGACTTACCATTGTAGGGAAAACCTTGTTTCATGGGCTAAAGGCTGTGGACATACCGGTAAAATATCCCCTTTTGATGGCAATGGTAAACTCCCCTGGAAATTAGAGTGGGTAGCTAAATGGCACACTTTTGGAATCACCATAGAAGGCGCAGGTAAAGATCACTGCACAAAAGGTGGATCTAGAGATGTTGCAGGACAGTGCTTAAAAGCCATATTTGATGAAAAACCACCTTTAAATGTTCCTTATGAATTTTTTCTGGTAAGTGGCGCAAAAATGAGCTCTTCTAAAGGAATTGGTTTTTCTGCACGAGACATGGCAGATTTTCTGCCACCGGAAGTCTTGCGCTTTTTAATGGTGCGCTCGCCTGCAAAAAGAACCGTTAATTTTTCTACAGACCTAGAATATATTGTCAAACTATTTAATGAATATGACAGGTTAGTTGATGCAGGTTTACGCGGTAAAACGACTGATGATCAGAACAATGTCATTCGAATGACTGAAGTGAATGATCAGTCAACGGCTTATCATCCTGTCAGTTTTCAATTGTTAGTTTCGTTGCTGCAATTACCGCATATTGATATTAACAAAGAAATATTTGCGCGAGTCTCAGATGAATTTAATTCAGAAAAATACCTAAATAGTTTAAATAAACGGATAGATTCAGCAAAATATTGGTTAGAAAACTACTCAACACCTGAGCAGCGCTTAGAATTACAAACGACTTTGCCTCAGTCTGTTGACTCTTTATCCATAGCGCAAAAGGCTTTTATTCATTTGTTAGGTGAAAATTTTCCGACCGACCCCTTGCATGAAAATGAATATCAGACTTATGTTTTTAATACGGCAAGAATGACACCTATTGAAGCGAAAAAAGCGTTTGCAGCTGTCTATACTGTTTTATTTGATAAGAACAACGGCCCTAAAGTCGGTTCTCTTTTTTCATATATTGATAGTCAACTTTTAATTAATAGCTTTAAGCAAGTCAAGTATTCATTAGATGGTCTATGGAATGAAACGGGCGTAAGCGAAGAAACATGCAAGGCATGGATTGCAGAACAAAAAGAGGACATCGTTTCTATAGAATATCAACATAGAGTCAATGCTGTTATATCGACTGAAAGTGACGTTGTAAATGAGTCTCTAAGTGGAAAAGGAATACTTGAATTAACAATACTATTACAAACTAAGAAAAAACATATTTTACGCATTTTAGCCTCTGATTTTGCAGGAAAAGATATTGAATTAAATACAGAGTTAGAAAATTTAAAAGCATATGGTAAAAAAATTATTTCTAATTTGCAAAAAGAACTTGCTGCTGAGTATATAGAAAAATCATCTTGTATCTCTAAAGAATAATAGACCAGATTTTAGGCTACCCATTTAAGACGGGACAAGCCATCATTTGTAGGGTGGGCAATCTTTTCTGCCCACCGAGGTTCAACTTGATGGTGGGCAAAAAAAACTGCCCACCCTACTTATTTTGCAAAG
>CAZLLL010000028.1:0-14017 GCA_964560255.1 uncultured Methylomonas sp. | reverse complement strand
ACGTCCGACTCCAATACCACCACCACCACCCCCCCCACCACCACCACCACCACCACCACCACCGCCACCACCACCGCCACCACCACCACCACCACCGCCGCCACCGCCGCCGCCATTAATTTGCCCAACAATTCGTATCTGTTGTGAATCTATACCTTGAAACCCAGAAACCATGACCACAACTTTTGGATCTCTAATATACACACTGAGTTCTTTTTCCAGTGCTCGCGCCATCTGGTAGGGTGTTTTTCCACTTGCTTCTATATCTTCAACAAGAGGAACTGTAATTTTTCCATCAGGTCGTACAGTAACCGATGTAGAGACATCCTCGTGCCCCCACACAAAAATATTAACATTATCCCCGGGGCCAATCAGGTAGGTATAATCACCTGTCAATGTAGGATCATCTTCTAACGGTGGATATGAACACCCAGCTACTAGCAAATAACATATCGTTATCAGTAGTATTTTAAAATTGCAACCTTTCATCATATTTCCTCTGTACTTTTATAATATTAAAAACTCTACAAACTTTGTGATTAAACAAATAAGAACCTAAATTAGCGACCCTGCATTTTATTTACAATTTTTACCATAAATTCTTCGGCTAATTTTAGCTCAGGAAAAGTCTTGCCTTGTTTTGCAAGTTCTATTGCCTGACTTACCTGAGAAAATGCACTACTATTATTTTCATTTTTAAACTCTGCAACCGCCAAATGATACCTAAAAACGGGGACTTCAGGTTTTTTTAAAACTAGTTTTTTTAATATTTCTGTCGCTTCATTTATCTGCCCTCTATGTAACAATACCCATGCATAAGTATCTTGATAATAGGTCTGTTCAGAGGTAGCAAACGATTCAACTAACTGAAAAGCACGCTGTAAATTATCCTCTGTCGCAAAATTCTCTACTAAAAGTACAGCCAGGTTATTATTAACTACTTGTAAATCAGGGTTTTCATCATGCAACTGCTCATAAATTTTAATCGCCTCGTTATAATGCTCTTGTTGCTCATATAATGAAGTGAGTGCTAAAGATAATCTAATATTTCCTGGAAATACCTTCAAACCTTGCTGATAAACCGAACTTGCCTTATCAGGCTTCCCTAAAATAGTATAAATTTTCGCCAGTTTCTGCCTTAACTGTATGACTCTCGGCTCCTCATTAATTAAAGCATTCAATAAATTAATGGCAGCCTTATATTTTTTTGCTTCGACATATAAATCACTTAGTACAATTGTAGCAGCAATATTATTTTTATTCTGCTCGATATGCTTTTTTAAAAAAACAATCAATTCAGGCCGCTTATCTAAGACTTTATAACAAGCTTGCATATTTTGCAATACACGCAGTTGCTCTGGAAATTCATTAATAAGCTCCTTATAAATGACGATCGCTTTTTCACACTCGCCTTGTTGCTGAGAAATTCTTGCCAAATAATAAGTAGCCAGGTTTCTCTGCTTTGGTACTCTAGCCAGTTGTCTAGCAGCCTTATCTGCCGCTTGCCATGCCTCTTCCTGAATATTTAATTCAATTAATTTTTGTATCAAGACTACTTGTTGTGGATTTTTCCTTAATGCTTTGGCCAATATTTGCCGAGCGTACTTGTTATCATTTTTAGCAATTAATTTATTATAAATAGGGACAAAAGCCTGAATATTAGCTGGATTTATATCGAGTGCGGCTTTAAATTTTATCTGTGCCTGTTTTCTATCACCGTTAACCACATAATACTGCGCTAATAACACTAGCGCTTCATCTGACTTTGGATGACTCCAGATCACTTTACCTAGATAAGTTTTTGCTTCATCATATTGCTCTTTAACAAGTAGCAACCTGACTTGCAATAATTTTGCTTCTAACTGATTAGGCACTTCATGCAATATATCTGTTGCAATTTTTTTAGTGACTGAATAATCTCGCGCATCAAAAGCCATTTTTGCCAACAATACATTTGCGCCTATCCCTAGTTCTGTATACCCTTCTTCAGATACTACTTGAGTGAGTATTTCTTTGGCTTTTTGAGACTTTCCTTTGGCAAGCATCCATTTAGCAAAATCAAATAATTGCTTCGGTTTATTAGAAAGTTGCTGACTAAATGCATTAATTTGCTGATTAACTCTTCCACTGTCCGTTAATGTCAGAAATTCCAGCAATAGAATTTTAGGATTTATCTGCTTAGGCCTCTCAGCAACTAAATCTTGCAATAATTTTTCTGCTTCTTCTAACTTTTTTGATTGGGTGTATATCTTAGCTAGCGTTATTTTAAAATTATCTTTTTCTGGAAATAACTGAATAAGCATCAAATAGTCATTTATGACAGCATCTACATCTTTTTGTTGCCCATGTATCTTGATTTTAAAAACATGCAAAGAAATATTTTTATGATCTACCTCAATTGCCTTATCAATTAAAGCTAAAGCTTCAATAGGTTGCTTTTGCTGCAATAAAATCATAGCGCGCAAGGTTAAGCCATCCACATTGCCTGGATCTAGTGCTATAATTTGATCAATAACAGCTATCGCTTCGCCCTGTTTGCTTTGCTTTAATAATATGGATGATTTTAAAACCAGTGCTTCTATATCCTGAGGATTTTTTGTAAGAAGGAAGTCTGCATGCTCGTTCGCTGTATCTACTTCCCCCATCAGTAGCTCTAATTTACCCAGCTTAACACGTGCTTGTTGATGTCCAGGCTCCAACTTTATTGTTTTTTTCAAATTATCCTGCATGGCAAGATAATGTTTCGCTTTTTCATCCAGTAAGGCAAGATAAAAATAGGTATCCGCAGTTGATTTATTCCCTTTTTTTGCTGATTTTAATTCCAGCTGCGCAGCAGCAAAATCACCTTTTTCTAATAATTCAATACCTCTTTCTAAATGGCCTTCTGCCGCTTCTTCTTCTGTTTCACAGCCCGATAAAACTAAACATAATGACAACAGAAAACAACTTAATATTACTTTATTACCTTGATACATATTGGATTCCATTATCTAATAACCTATCCTGTAAAACAACAAAATTACGTCCCTTTCTTCTTTATTTTTAACTTAAGTAAATGAACGCACCGTCCATCAGCTCTTAAAACTTCAAACCTAAACTGTCCTTCCTCAACTTTTTCTCCTTTTTTAGGCATATGCTCTAATCGACCTACAATAAAGCCACCCACGGTATCAAACTCTTCGTTATCAAAATCTGTTGAAAAATATTCATTGAAATCTTCAATCGGAGTTAATGCCTGTACGATGTACTCCTTATCATTACGTTTAGTAATATATTCTTCATCAGCATAATCATGTTCATCTTCTATTTCGCCAACAATTTGTTCTAGCACATCTTCAATGGTGATTATACCAGCTACAGCCCCATATTCATCAACTACTATCGCCATATGACTTCGGTTTTCCCGAAACTCCTTTAATAAAACATTCAGGCGTTTACTTTCAGGCACAACAATAACCGCACGCATAATATCCGCTACTTTAATGTTTTTTCTATCAAGTGCATAGCCTAATAAATCTTTTGCCAGTAAGACACCAACGACTTCACTCTTATCTTCACTAATGACGGGAAACCGGGAATGACCAAATTCAATTACCGTATGATAGATATCTTCTAAAGCTGCATCCTTTTTTAGCACAATCATTTTTTTGCGCGGTACCATCACATCCCGAGCACGTTGCTCAGAAACCTGTAAGACACCTTCCAGCATTTTTAAAGCATATTTATCAACTAAATGATTTTCCTTGGCCTCCCTTAAAACCTCCAGTAAATCATCTCTGTCTTGAGGTTCACTTCCCATGATTTGCCCGATTCGTCCAATCCAGCTTTTATGCGGAGGTTTATTACCATTCGTTACCTCAGCCATTTACTTTTTCTCCTGATAAGGATTATCAATATTTAATTGTTGTAAAATTAAAATTTCTTTTGCCTCCATTGCTAACGCCTCATTCTCATCTATATGATCATAGCCTAAAAGATGAAAAATACCATGAACAATAATATGCGCCCAATGATCTTTTAATAATTTTCCTTGTTGCTGCGCTTCTATTTCCAAAATGGATGCACAAACAACAAGGTCTCCAAGCAAGGAAACCGCTACAACTTCATCAGCTACATCGTAAGAAAAACTTAAAATATTAGTAGGCCCTTGTTTATGCCTGTATTGTGCATTCAATACTGACATTTCCTGAACATCAACGATACGAATAACAATTTCAGCATCTTTTTCGTAGTCTGTCAGTACTTTTTCTAGCCACAATTGAAACTCTGCATTACTAGGTATATATTCAGCTTTAACCACTCGCTGAACTTCGAGTTCACGCACTACCATTACAGTTTGCCAATTTAACCAAGTGATCTCTCATAGTTTTCATAAGCAACTACAATACGCTGTACTAAAGGGTGGCGCACTACATCCTTGGCGCTAAAAAAGGTAAAACTGATACCCTCAACACCTTTGAGGACTTGCAAAACATGCTTAAGACCCGACATTTTTTCGTTAGGTAAATCAATTTGAGTAATATCGCCTGTAATCACGGCTGTCGAACCAAACCCAACACGGGTTAAAAACATTTTTATTTGTTCAGTCGTGGTATTTTGTGCTTCATCTAAAATAATAAATGCATCATTTAAGGTACGGCCGCGCATAAAGGCTAGCGGCGCAACTTCAATAAGCTTACGTTCGATTAATTTTTCAGCACGCTCAAAGCCTAACATTTCATATAATGCGTCATATAGCGGCCTTAAATATGGGTCAACCTTTTGCGCCATATCGCCAGGTAAAAACCCTAGTTTTTCACCAGCCTCTACCGCAGGTCTGACCAGCACAATTCGCCGAACTTGTTCAGTTTGTAAGGCTTCAACCGCACACGCAACGGCTAAATATGTTTTACCCGTCCCTGCAGGTCCAACACCAAAATTGATATCATGAGACAGAATTTTTGTTAAATAAGATATCTGATTCGCTCCACGACCTTTTAGCACACCACGTTTGGTCTTGATAAAAACCTGTGTAGATGTTTCGACTTGAGTAGCTTGCTGCTGCAGTACATCAATACTTGCTTCTTGCATTGATAAGTGGACTTGCTCTGGCGTTATTTCTTCATTTGCGGAATCGCTAAATATTTTTTGCAAAATTGCTTCCGTGGTTTGTATAGGCTTAGCCAGTCCAGTAATCGTAAACTGATTTCCCCGATTAGAAATTTCAACGTTTAAACGCTGTTCTATTTGATGTAAATGACGGTTAAATTGCCCACATACATTTGCTAAACGCTGATTATCTGCAGGCTCTAACCTAAATTCTAGCTTCTCTCTACTCACACGATAGCCTGCTGTGCAATTTTAGCCATGGAAGACTCAACTAATCTACCGCGTAAAGAGTTGGGCAAAGCCTCAGTAATCATCACATCAACAAATTGGCCTGCTAAACGAGGGTGACCGATAAAATTAACAACGCGGTTATTTTCAGTTCTTCCAGTAATCTGTAACTCATTTTTTTTCGAGACACCTTCGACTAAAATTGTTTGCACAGTACCTACCATAGCAGAAGAAATAGCCCTAGTCATTTCATCCAGCCTTGTTTGTAATATTTTGAGTCGCTGTTTTTTTGTGTCCTCAGAAGTCTCGTCAGGAAAATCTGCAGCCGGTGTTCCTGGACGAGCACTGTAAACAAAACTATACGAAAAATCAAAACCAACTTGCTCAATTAATTCCAGCGTATCAGAAAAATCCTGATCCGTTTCTCCAGGAAAGCCAATAATAAAGTCTGAGGATAGACTAATACCAGGTCGCGCAGTTTTTATTTTCTCCATGGTTGCCAAGTACTCAGCACGGGAGTGTCCACGCTTCATCATAGCCAAAATACGATCACTGCCACTTTGTACTGGCAAATGCAAGTGACTGACTAATTCTGGAATTTCAGCAAATGCATCGACTAATTCATCAGTAAACTCAATAGGGTGAGAGGTCGTAAAACGTATGCGATCTATCCCTTCAATACCCGCTACAAAATGCAGTAACAAGGCAAAATCAGCAATATCACCGTCTTCCATTTCACCTCGATAGGCATTGACATTCTGTCCGAGTAAATTGACTTCACGCACGCCCTGCTCTGCCAAAATGATAATTTCATCTAGTACCCCCTGTACAGGACGACTAATTTCTTCTCCACGCGTATAGGGTACAACACAAAACGTACAATATTTACTACAGCCTTCCATAACAGAGACAAACGCCTTAGGGCCTTCTGCTCTAGGCTCAGGCAAAGCATCAAACTTTTCAATTTCGGGGAAGGATATATCGACTACCCGCTTCACACCACTGCGGGATTTATTTAATAATTCAGGTAAGCGGTGTAAAGTCTGTGGACCAAAGACTATATCTACATAAGGTGCACGTTTCTGGATTGCCTCACCTTCCTGACTTGCCACACAGCCCCCTACACCAATAATGATATCTGGACGTTGCTGTTTAATTTTGCGCCAGCGCCCCAGTAACGAAAAAACTTTTTCTTGCGCTTTTTCTCGAATTGAACAGGTATTTAATAACAAAACATCAGCGTCTTCGGGAGTATCTGTTAATTCCATTGCGTGGGAGGCTTTTAGTACGTCGGCCATTTTATCCGAATCGTACTCGTTCATTTGACAACCCGTCGTCAAAATAAATAATTTCTGCGTCATAGACTGCGAGGATTTCTACCTGTGTAACTAAGGAACGTGCACGAAATAACTTGGGCAACTTGCTTGTTTTTTATCCGTCTTCAGCGTTGTAGAAATAGCTACGTAACTGGCTATGCGCCTATTTCTACGCCTTGAATACGAATAAAAATACTGCGCCAGTTGCTCAACTTATTTTGCGCCCATTCCTAAGTACTATCATGTTAAATGATTCTAAAAGGAATGCATTATACTCTCGCCACCTTATTTGGTGAAATAAATAAGCAAATTAAAAACAATATCCATTATTTGGCTACCAGTTTATGGCAGAAGAGTTTTTTACTCTGAAGAATATGAAGAAAAAGACTAAGGAAGGTGACAATATAACTTGAGTATATGGCTTGTCTTTTTATCTGTCTTCTTTGTTACGTAAATAGTTACGTAGCTTGCTATGGAATGGGAGGCATCTTTCATTTACCAGTTTACACTTTTGTAAAATGGTAAATGAAGCACTTGCTTGTAAACGCTTACTCTTATTGATTTTTCTATAAGCCAAAGAGGTTTCAAGCTAAAAAAGTGTAAACTACTTTTGGAGGCAAATGAAGGATGCCGAATGGGAATTGAATAAGTTGTGCAATTATGACGCAGTATTTTTGCTTGCCTTCAAGGCGCGGAAACAGTTACATAGCTAGCTACGTAACTGTTTCCGCAACGCAGAAGGCGAACAAAAATACTGCGTCAAATGCACAAGTTATTTCATTTTCATTCCTAAACACTTTACTCTCTTCATGGTAAAACGATCTTCGGCTTCACTTTTAAGACATCACACCCACCCTATCTTGCTGGTTTTTTATCTCTCTTTTTTTGATAAAACACGCGTTACCTAAAGAGATAGCCCTTTATTTACCAACATCCTTTATTTTTTCATTTTAGGTAATAAGTGATCCATTTTATGCGCTTTTGTTTGCAAATACGCACGATTATCACAATTTGATTCAATTTCAATTGCAATTCGGCCATCAACTTTTACACCGAGTGTTTTCAACTGCTCAATTTTATTTGGGTTATTGGTAATCAGTTGAATAGACTTAATCAACAAATCATCTAAGATTAATGCCGCCAAGGAATATTCTCGCTCATCAGGCAGATGACCAAGATGCAGATTAGCATCCACGGTGTCCATGCCTTGATCCTGTAAATTATAGGCGTGTAATTTTTTCAACAGCCCAATGCCACGGCCTTCCTGCCGTAAATATATTAATACACCGAAACCATGCTGACTAATTAATTGTAGTGCTCTGTCTAGTTGATCACCGCAATCACAACGCCTTGAGCCTAGCACATCGCCAGTAAAACATTCTGAATGAATGCGCACAGGCACACGAACTTTATCAGCAACTTTACCAAATACAAAAGCAATGTGCTCTTTACTATCTAGTGTATTACTAAAATAATGCAGTACAAACTCACCATACTTAGTAGGAATTCGTGTTTGTACCAAATTGTTAATCTCGGCTATCAATATATTAGAACCTAATAAAATAATAAATCAATAAAATGCGATCCTCTTGCCGGTAATCCAGGCCTTATCATTTATTTGTCTACAATCTTAGGAATGGGACAAATTTACATCTTATTGAAAACCTATTCCGTCTAAAGTTAAACACAACAAATTGCAAATGAGGCACGACCTCCAATACTGATGACCAAGGGGGCATTTTGTTGGGGCTCGTGCCTCACCCGCAACCTACACCTTTAAAATGAAAGGTAGTGTTTTATTTAAAGTGTGTTTTATCCAAACGATTGCACAATCACTAGCTCATTTAGGTAGCCGCTCAGCGCCCCTCCTTGGCAAGGAGGCGTTAGGGGAGGTTTTCTTAAAAAAGCTTTGCTCAACCTATGTTTTCCAGAAGGGAAGGTAACAGTTACACTTTTAGAGCTTTACTAAAACCTCAGCCCGCCCTTTTTCCGCCATATCGCCGCCATACCGCCGTACACGATTAAATGCAACTGATTCTACAGCAAATTTAGAATCAAATTGTTTAAATGAAGCAAATAATATCGGTAAAAAAGCTAGGCTATGTGAACCACAGTCATTAAAAGTTGCGCATAGCTGAGGCGACTGCCAAAGCAGTAGCGTTCCTCTTTGCATCGCATAGCCTAAAAATCGCCCCGTTGTTCCCATGACCGCGATGGTGCCTGCAATCATGCGCGAACCACAATAATCCCCCGCATCCCCTTCAATTAGCATCATACCACGTCGCATATGATCGCCAGCACGCTGCCCTACATTACCTTTTACTAAAACGGTACCGCCTTTCATACCTTGCTTATTACCTGGCAAGGCTGCACCCAGAAAATCACCGGCATCGCCGTTAATCGTTAAGAGTCCATCTTGCATTTCACATGCTGCATATAAACCAACATTTCCTTCTGCTGCTAGTACGCCCGACTTCATTCCCATTCCAAAGTAAGCACCCGCTTCACCTTGTACTGTGATCTTACCGCTAGCCAGCTCTTTACCGATAAAATCTAATTTAGCAAAGCTGTTTTTGATAACAATATTTTCTGAATCAAAACCTGAAAGATCAAATAATTCATCAACACGAATTTTACGCTTGCCATTTTGTAATTCTATCGCACGAATTTCTTTGCTGCCCATATATTTAAGTAGCTGACATACGATAGGTGACATATCGACACGTTGTGCCGTTTCTTGCTTAACAGTAAACGTTAAAGCACTCATGCCATAATCTCCTGTAAATGAAAATGAAATGGCCCTAATTTACCGCCGTAGTTACCGGCACTAATTCGCTTAATACCCTTTTCTGAGCCTAAATCACAAACAGCCTGAATCCCAACACGCATCACCTTACCGATATCTTCTTTCGTTAAGCCATCAATCACAATTTCCATTACCGATTCAATTTCAGGCGATAAGTCAGTTTTAGTAATGCCTTTTAGCGTGGGACAAAAGGCATCATTCGTTGACGCGCCCAAAGCTGGGTATTTTGAACCTACTTTAGAGCCTGAACGCACTACGCCCCCCGGGAACGGCATAATCACATTCGGCAGTTTTTTCATTTCAATAATGGCTGCTTCACAGGCAGCCAAGGCTTGAGGTTGTGATTCTGCCAATACTAAAAAGTTACCGCCACCGACTGCATCCACTCGGCCTGTCGTCTCTTCTACCAAAAACTCGCCATCCATCACAGGTACACGCCAGTAGCGCTTACCATCAATTTTTTTTGCTATTTGATAGCCATCGCCAAAATAACGTAAATTCTTACCTAAGGGAATTTGCAAGCCGTCATCAATTCCAGCAAATAAAGCCGAAGTGGGTGAAGTTAAAACGCACTGCCCAGCACGTGTTTCTAATTGCTTTGCCAATCCTTTACCACCCATCGCAAAAATCAGTACTGAGACACCGGGACGGCCATCTGGTGTTTCCGATGGCTCAAGCATCCGCTCTATCCCCGCTTCACAGCCACAGGCAATCACCGAAGTGGCAAAACCTGTCATCGCTTGCGCGGAAATCATCGCCCACTTCTCATTTTGCGCAGTGATAATTGCACGGGTTGCTTTCATTGGAAACGCTTCTGCGAAGGTTTCATCAATGCTGACACCATTAATAATCATAATTTAGAGCCCACTTTCAGTAATAATGCTGTGATTAATGTCGTTTGCAATAAGCCTACCCCAATTACCCAGCGTACTAACTCAGCCTTTGTTTCAGAAATCTTTAATTCTAACGTTAGCTCCATCTCTCTAAGGTCTTGCCTAGTTGCCGCCCCAGCATTATGCATGTACTCTAAACTTGCATTAACCGCTTCTTGCTGCAATCTTGTCATCATTTCCGCTTGCTCTTCAAAAAACCCTACTTCATGCAACCTTCTTACAAAATCATGCGTATCAAAAACTAAAGTTGTCATATAACACCATTCAAAGCATGCTCAGTCAAGCTTCCCCGACCATCTTCAGTCATTTCATCATCACTAATTTTGAAATTACCTAGTTTCATCGTCATAAAGCGATCAAAATATTTTTGTAAATCTTTTTCCACAGAGCTATCCCAGTCAGGGCGCACAATATGTGTGGTGCCCCATTTTGTATGCACGACCTTACCATCAACAACCACTAATTCACCATCTTTAAATACATAATCCGGTTTTTCAAACATTTTTTCCCGGTCAGCATTTTCTGTATAAACAGTAATATCCGCCCACGCACCTTCTGCCAAACTGCCACGATCTTCCAAACCCACTAATTTAGCAGCCCCTGCCCTTGTCAGAATGGCAATTTCCTGTAAGCTATATTCTCGATTTATTGTCGCCAGCGTGGTCATTTTTTGCGCTTCAGGATGAATGGTTGCCAGCATATCATTACGAAAGCTCTTATCCATTAATAACCTGATTAAATGCGGGTAAGTAGTAAATGGCGCGCCATTAGGATGGTCAGTGGTTAAGAAAATACGCCAAGGATCATCCACCAGCAAGAAAATCTCCAGACCAATCGCCCACTGCAAGGCATTGACAAAATTCTGGTCACGGTATTTAAACGGCACTACTCCACAGCCAGCATCACACTCTATATCCATGCATACCCATTTGTTCGGGTTGGCAAAACCGTGATTTGCATGTTGGTGCATATTATCGCCCGATGCGGTAATCGTCTGACCAAATAAAATCTGCCCAACATCAGCAGTGATATTCTTGTGTTTATTAATCGCTTCAGCAATCGCCGCGCCACCAGAAGAAAATTTAAAATCCCCTTCGGTACCATAACTATGGAACTGTATATGCGTTAAATGCATCGGCAGTCCACCAATTCCTTGCATGGTATCTAAAGTTGTCTCCACATTACCAGGCACACCTAAATTACAGCCATGAACATGCAGCGGATGCTTCACCCCGATTTCTTTAACGGCCGTGGCTAAAACCTGTAATATCTCACGCGGGCTAACGTCGTAATGGCTGTTTTTTTCGTCTAAATCTAACTTGCGCTGATTAAATTTAAAGGCATTAATCCCGCCGGGATTAACCACTTTAACACCAATGGCTTTGGCTGCATTCATCGTCCAGGCAACATAATCATTGATAGCTTTCTGATCTTTTTTAGCCGTCAGCAGACGCAGCAAATAATCATCACTGCCCAGCATCACGTAGCCGCCTTTATCTAAAATGGGGATATCAGCCATTTCCATATGTGCCTGACGCGCATTAACCGGTAAAATGGCGGGTTCAAAGCCAGCGGTATAGCCCATTTCAGCATAACGATAACCTGTCGTAAAGGTACTCGGCATGGCATGACCACAACCGGAGCGGGTTATATCAGAGCGATGCACAGGGTCTTTACGATGATCTTCAGGTATCAGCATACGCGCTATATTACCTTTACCTCCGCCAATATGCGTGTGCATATCTATCGCACCCGACATGACGATTTTTCCTTTTACATTATACTCTTTATCAATTTTTACATCGCTAGCAGGCTGCTTGATAAAGCGCCCATCCTGAACATAAAGGGTTTGCACCTGTCCATCAATCCCGCTGGCAGGATCATAAACCGTTCCACCTGTTAATTTTATCAACATGATTATCTTTTCCTACAAAGCGTGTTCAATCGCATGCAAAACATCTGCCGTACTGGGCAAACCTGAATCACGCAATTTTTTGAGGCGAATTGCCACGACATTATCCAGCCTATAAGCATGACCTGCATGATCAATTCCTGGCGTACCTACAGGAATAAAGACCTCTGGTTCTTTAGCAAAAACCATCCCTGAACGAGCGACAACAATGCTCGGTAATTCTGTTTCAGGTGGGAGAGAATTCACATTAAATGCTTGTACCCAGACCAAAATATCCGCTTCGCCATTGGCTAACATAGCATCAGAATCATATAAAAACGGGTCATATTCAGGAAAACCACTGGAAAAACGCGCTCTGGCAGGATAGGCCGAAGTCCAGCCACAGACCTGATTCGCGGTTTGGTCTCCTTCTTTACCCCCTAAGGGAAACCCTGAGCAACGGGTATCCAGGGCATTAACATCCTTGACCATTTCAGATAGCATTTGCACAGTCAATTCGGCATGTTCAAAGTCCAAAGCACCTGCCGCCCAGGTAACGACACCATATTTTGCCGCTTTTAACTGATCAGCAATCGCCTGTAAATCACAGACTGCAATACCGCAGATATTCTCTGCAACAATTTTTTTACCTTTGACCAAGGCACGTAAAACTGCCATTACTTCCGGCATATCTGCTGTTTCACAAGAGAATGCTTTTGCTTTTACACCCGCAGGTGAAGTGGATGCCTCTCCCGAAGGAGCCTTACCCAGATAAACTATTTGCCGCTGACTGGTGTCCTCCAGAAACATTGACTCTTTATTCCATAGGTATTGCTCAAAAAAACGCGGTGCGAAGCCTTCCAGATCAACCCCCACCACCAACAAATAATCACAGCGATTTTTAATTTCCGCCAGTGTTGTATTCATCCAGCCGGTATCTTGCAATGCCAGAAAGTTACGTCTGGCGGCCGTAAAATTGATATTATCAACAACAGCACCACTGTGATCAGCGAGTGCCATGACTCCACGCATACCGTTAACATCTGTAGCGCAGCCGCCGATAACGGGCTGGTTACTGGCACGTAAAAGTTCAGCCGCTTTAGCAACAGCAAGCTCCAGACTTACTTCTTTACCGTCAACACGCGCACTGGTATCAGTCATCGCTTGCTCAAAGGCAGGCGTATTCACTGCACAGCCCTTTGCAATCACCGTCACTACCAGACCATCGACTCGAATGGTCAGATCATCAGTACCAACCCCACAAAAAGGACTGGGTACTTCAGTTATTTCAATCACTCGCTATTCCTCTGTGTCTCTTGTTTAATATATTTAAAACGCGGATCATCCGGCGTGCCTTCAAAGACACCTTCTGATGTTGCGGCAGCATCCCACATCACGACTTCTTCAATTTTTTTAGCCAAGGCAAAATCTTTCTCGGTAATGCCTTTTGCTGAATGGGTCACTAGCTTGACAATCACAAAGGCATACGACACGGCTAAGTCTGGGTGATGCCAAGCTTTTTCTGCCAAATGCCCCACTGTAGTGACGACCATAAGGCTTGCTTTCCAGCCACTGGTCTTGATTTTGCGCCGAATCCAGCCATTTTCATAATACCAATGTGGCAATTCTGCTTTTAATCGGCTTTCGACTTCTGCTTCCGTATAGGCTTCGCTCATACTACTCTCCAGTTTGTGTATATACTCAAAATGGGTTATATATCTTTGGCTACCAATTTAAGACGGGATAAGCCATCATTTGTAGGGTGGGCAATCTTTTCTGCCCACCGAGGTTCAAC
>CAZLLL010000027.1:0-14192 GCA_964560255.1 uncultured Methylomonas sp. | reverse complement strand
CTTTTTGGATATTCCTTGTTTTGAAAATTATTTCACTACCGTACACTTTTAAAAAGCCCTGTGAAGCTTGATTTAAAAGGGTATTTAATATTACCTTAATAAAAAAATGATTAAATAAGCTATTTTTAGAGCTAAAATTGCTCAAATGTTATGAGGTAAAATGATTGAAAAACCACCTATAGCTTATTCTACAAGGGTTTTAGCCTTTTTAAAAAGCGTACGGTAGTGAAAAAATTATGTAACCGTTCACCTACCCCTTAACATATTGATTTATATAGATCAGACTAATATGCCAGCAGCAAATAACCACTGTAAGTCATTGAAATTTTGACTCAGAAATGATGAAAAACAATTTCATAGAAATACTGAGAAATAATTTACAGTTAAATTAACAGGTTAAGCTTGTAGGGGGTAGGTGAACGGTTACAAAATTATTAGCATATTATTAAAAAATAACTTCTTGGGAAAAATAATGTAATTTTATTTTTTTAAATCAGTTGCTTATATCTTACATTGAGCGGGTCTATGTCTGTTTTTTTATATTAAAAATACATTAATTATTAGAGTGTTATGGAAAACCGTATCAATAATAAAAATATAACATTAGACATCAGGCATTTTTAATCGCATGTAACGCATTGATTTTAAATGATTATATATAAATTATTGAAATCTACTGAACTTAGTATAACCATTTGTTTTTAAATTAAAAGTTAATCGAAAAATATAAAACCATACCCGCTCAATGTAAGCTATCAGTAATTCTCAACTTAATTATTTAATTATTAAAACCGAAGAATCATGCTAAAAAAAATAATAGACTATTTTCGGGTAGGACTTTGGCAACAGCTCAACAAAAATAAAGAACATAAACTTAAAATACATGCCCAGCGTTATTTAAGAGTCTTTACATTATCTTCACGGGGGTTTATTAAAGATCATGGCAGCCTAAGAGCCTCTGCATTAACACTTTATACGCTATTATCAATAGTCCCTGTTTTTGCCATGCTCTTTGGTATAGCAAAAGGTTTTGGTTTTGAGGCGACATTGCAAGCACGCCTGTTAGAACAGGTGCCTGAGCAAAATACAATGGTTCTGCAACTTATCGAAATGGCGCAGAATATGCTGGATTCAACAAAAGGAGGTATTGTTGCCGGCTTTGGAGTCGTGCTTTTATTCTGGTCGGTACTTAAAGTGATTAGCAATATTGAAGAATCGTTCAATCAAATATGGAAAGTCAAGCGCCCTCGCGCCCTTGGACGAAAACTGAGTGATTATCTATCTCTTATGTTACTTGCACCATTAATGCTTATCTCGGCAAGCAGCATCAGCATTTTTGTACAAACTCAATTAGCTTCTATAATCAATGCCATTGCTTTACCGGGCACAGTCGCCGCATTACACCTGCTCAGTTATCTTCCGATATTGATTTTATGGGGCTTATTCAGTTTTATTTTTATTTTTATGCCGAATACCTCGGTAAGCTACTGTTCTGGTTTCTTCGCTGGTATACTTTCGGGCACAATCTATCAAATTTTATTATATTTTTATGTTGCATTACAAATCGGCGTAAGTAGTTATAATGCAATCTATGGTAGTTTTGCTGCCCTGCCTTTATTTCTGGTTTGGTTACAGATCACCTGGATCATTGTGCTTTTCGGCTCAGAATTATCTTTTTTCCATCAAAATATAGAATTGTATCAATACAATCAGAAATACAGGCACCTCAATTTTACATCCAGAGTAAAGCTTGCTCAGCACCTAATACGAACTATTATTGAGCGATTTAGTCAGCTTGATAAAAAGCCGTATTCAGCCGAACAACTCAGTTTAGAATTACATATTCCGATTTCTATTGTACAATCAATTGTGGATGAATTAGTTACCTGTCAGTTATTATCAGCTCTATTTAATCAGGATACCGAAGAGGTTAGCTATCAGCCTGCATATGATATCAATATTCTCAATGATGAATACATCGTACAATCAATACAAAATAATGGCATACCTTATGTAATTCCCCAAATATAAGCAATTAGGAATACTTAGGAACGTGCATGAAATAACTTGAACAATTGATGCGAAAAAAATCTTAACAAATATTTTCTAATGCTCCTGTAATCTATTGACATTTAAGGGGCGACCCAAATTTAGAATTGCTGACAATAATACCGACTCAGAGTAACGTCATCATAATATTTATGGCCGCTTTATCGCTTTTTACGGTATCTTTGATAGGTTTTCCAAAGAGGCATACTATATAAGCGTAGGTTTTATCACATCATACCTTGTTGGTCTGAAGAAGAGCCTAGGAGGCTATCTAAGAACATAATATATTTAAATTCAATGACTTAAAGTTATATTGAAAAATTATAATTTTGAAAGATAAAAATTAAAGTATTTATTTTCAATTGCTTATAAATATTATCTTGTTTTACCATTTTTTCAGGCACTCAAACACAACTATAACACATTGTATTTATTGAACTACATTCTTGGACAAGCTCCTAGCAAAACATTAGGCTACCAACTTAAGACGGGACAAGCCATCATTTGTAGGGTGGGCAATCTTTTCTGCCCACCGAGGTTCAACTTGATGGTGGGCAAAAAAAACTGCCCACCCTACTTATTTTGCAAAGGAGTTGTCCCGCATGAAGTTGGTAGCCAAACATTAGCAACCGTTCAGTCCCCCTCCTTAATAAAGAGAGAGACTGAACGGTTACCTAAAAGCAGGTAAAATCAGCGCAGACCATGAGACTAAAAATATGTGTTCATAGCCACGCGAAGTATTATAAAATTAGATCAGAACTTTTACATCGTATAAGTAAACCGATCAGATTCTGTTGTACCTGCCAGATAAGTTTCTATCTTATTTCTAGCCAGGCCACCATCCTGGTCACTAAATTGCACACCAATGCCAGCTGTTTTATATCCTTCCGCACCTATAGGTGTCACCCAGATCACCACGCCTGCAATCGGTAAACGCTCTGTTTCTTCCATTAAATTTAATAACATAAACACTTCCTGTCCCATTGTATAAATACGTTTTGTTGGTATAAATAAACCGCCATTTTCAACAAAGGGCATATAAGCGGTATAAAGTGCATTTTTTTCTTTAATAGACAAGGATAAAATTCCTTGCCGTGATGACGACTCAGACATAATTAATTCTTTATTGTTGATTGAGACCAGGTAATTAAGATTTCTTCATAAAGAAGTTGTTTATTCAATTGTGTTTGAAATCTATCACTTGCTTTTAGTAGTACATTATAAAATTCAAATACTAATATTAAGTCTAGTCGCTTCGCTAAGACATGCAAGTGTTTTACTAAATCTTCATTGGATATATGGCTTTGCTCTGCGACAAAGTGATATTTAATAATATCCTCAGTCCAGCTAAGAAGCCATCGAATTAACATGGAAACAGGAAGCTTGTGCCATTTTTCCGCCAGACTAACTGGGCAAGCCTGACGTAATAATATATTCTGCCAATCCTGAAAACATTGCTGGCGCTGTTCTGTTAAATTTTCTTTTGCATAAGTCAGGGCTAGTAGCGGAGCCCCCTGAGCCAAATTGAGTAATAATTTTTGCTGTGCCATCGCAACACCTTGTTCATTTAACCAACTACTGACACTCGCTGCCTCAGGAGGCGCTAATGATAGTTTTTGACAGCGGCTGATAATGGTTGCAGGGAGTCGCAGCATCTGTTCGCTAAGTAACAGAAAGACGGTACGTTCGGGAGGTTCTTCCAGACATTTAAGAAAAGCATTGGCTGAATTAACATTCATTTTCTCAGCAGGCCGAATTAACACAACACGAATACCTGTATATTGTGGTTTTAATGTCAACTTTGTAATCAGTTGTCTGATTAAATCTACGCCTATGGCTTTACCCTGCTCTTCTGGCTCTAACAGTATAAAGTCAGGGTGTGTATGCGCAATAAATAACTTACAACTGGTACAATGACCACAGGCTGTTTTTTCTTGCCGATCTGAACAGATTAGATATTGAGCAAATTGCAAGGCCAGTTGCTGCTTTCCTAAACCTGCAATACCGTTTATCAATAATGCCTGTGGAATGCGCTGCTGTTTAACATAAGCAACTAAATGTTGCCAATCGCTCTCTTGCCAGGGATAAATATTATGAAGCATAGATAAAGGGGGCTACTATTTGTTGAATTTGACGGTGCACTTTTTCCAGACTCACGGTTGCATCAACTACTTTTACCCTCTGTGGTTGTTGCTCAGCAATCTTCAAATAGGATTCGCGGACTCGCTCAAAAAAAACCATTTTTTCTGACTCAAACCGATCCAGCGTACCTCGCTGCCCTGCCCTATCCATACCTATTCGTACCGGTGCATCAAGCAATAAAGTTAAATCTGGGCGTAAACCTCCCTGAACAAAACTTTCTAACCAGCTAATGGCAGATAAGGGCATATGTCTCCCGCCTCCTTGATAAGCATAGGTCGCATCAGTAAAGCGGTCAGATAACACCCATGTTCCCTGCTCTAAAGCGGGTTTAATAACGTGTTTTATATGTTGTGCACGTGCGGCAAACACCATTAATAATTCAGCCTGCTCTGCCATTACTTCTTGTTTCTTATCCAGTAACAATTCACGAATAGTCTCAGCAAGTACCGTTCCTCCTGGCTCACGCGTTAACAGTACAGGTATATTTTTGCTTTCAAGCAAGGATTGAATAAAGGCTATATTGCTGGTTTTACCGACTCCCTCCCCTCCTTCCAGAGTAATAAATCGCCCAGCCATTAGTGATGTTTCCTTTGGTAATAATTCACGGCCTTATTATGCGCTGTCAAAGTGGCTGAAAAGATATGACTACCATCTCCTTTAGCAACAAAATACAAGCTTTTACCTTGCGCCGGATGTAACACTGCGTGTATAGCTAACTCTCCTGGCATGGCAATCGGTGTCGGTGGTAAGCCTTTAATTCGATAGGTATTATAAGCCGTCATTTCGCGTAAATCCTTTTTACGGATATTGCCCTGATAATTTTCACCCATACCATAAATAACGGTAGGATCGGTTTGCAAACGCATACCTATTTTTAATCTGCGAATAAAAACACCTGCAATAATAGGCCGTTCTGCTGGAACCCCCGTTTCTTTCTCAACGATAGAGGCCAGTATGAGTGCTTGATATGCATTTTCTAGCGGCAAGTCTTCGCTTTTCTGTGCCCATTGTGTTGCTAAAACATTTTGCATTTTTTGATAGGCACGCTGCAAAATTGCAATATCGCTGGTATTTTTTTCAAATTGGTAACTATCAGGAAAAAACAAGCCTTCAGGGTGTGTCTGTTTTACCCCCATTTTACCTAGAATTTCAATATCACTTAGCTCTGTGAGCGTCTGTTTAATTAGAGTATTACTGGCGATTGCCTGGCGTATTTCTTTAAAGTTCCAGCCCTCTGGAAAGGTTATCGTATGTTGACGTACTTTCCCCTGACTGAGGAGCAATAAAAATGCTTTGGGTGTCATATCGACAGGTAGTTCATATTCACCCGCCTTTAATTGATTGATGAGTCCTTCCTGGTAGGCAAATAATTTAAACCAGTACTTGTTTACAGAGAGTTGTTGCGCTTGTAGTATTTTTACAATACGTCCGAAAGAACTCCCTTTTTTAATATCAATCAGCACGGACTGCCTAGTCACTATTGGCTGACTTACAAAGGCATTATAATCCATCCACGCCCAGCTAAGCAGCGCACCTGAAACTAATAAAATAACCGCTATAATACGTAAAATCACTTTATATCCGCCGCCTTGACTGCTGCTAATAATCGCGTTATTTTTTGAGTCAGTTGCCCAACTGAATAAGATTTATTTTGCAGTGATTTAATAGGCCAGACTCCGATCACTGAATTAGTCACAAACAGCTCATCAGCTGCCAAAATAAATTCTCGTGTTAATTCAGCTTCTTGCAATGGCATATTGTTTTGCTCGGCAATATCAATTATAAGCTGACGTATGACACCTTTAATACCCGATAATTTAATTTCTGGGGTATAAATCAGCTGGTTTTTAATGACAAATAAATTACTCATCGTGCCCTCTATTACATGCTCATTAAGATTGAGCATCAAGCCTTCCTGAAAATCATCCCCCCATTCGGCGCGGGCAAGTACCTGTTCCAGACGGTTATTATGCTTCAGACCTGCAAGTAGCGGATTAAGCCCCAGACGAAACTGACAAAAGCGGGCTTTAATACCCCGTGTTTTATAATTCTCAGGATACTCAGGAAAAGGATATAAGGCGACAATTCGGGTAACTCGTATCGTATCAGATTGCCGATAACCACGCCCACCAGATCCGCGCGTTAGCATCACTCTAACAATACCTTGTTCAACTGCTTGACAAGCCTGGTTAATCTCATCCAGTAGAAGAGCTTCCACTGGATAAGGAATTTTTAATATCTGACAGCCTGTTTTTAATCGCACAAGATGTTGTGCTAAAAAAACAGGTCTTTGCTGACTTACTTCGATTGTTTCAAACAGACCGTCACCATAGAGTAGACCACGGTCTGTGGTATTTATTGTATGCTGCTGTTCGCCATTGACTAATATCATCAGCAAACCTGCCGCATTATTCGAAACGTTTAAATATTAATGTGCCGTTCGTACCACCAAAACCAAAGGAATTTGACATCGCCACATCTATTTTCATTTCACGCGCTGTATGTGGAATAAAATCCAGGTCACATTCAGGATCCTGATTATCAAGATTGATCGTTGGTGGCGCAATTTGATGTTTAAGCGTTAAGGCTGATAATACCGCTTCAATACCGCCAGCAGCACCTAGTAAATGACCAAGCATTGACTTGGTAGAACTCACTGCAATTTTATAAGCATGATCGCCTAATGCAGCTTTCATTGCCTGTGTTTCGCCTAAATCACCTACAAGCGTAGACGTACCATGCGCGTTGATATAATCAATGTCGGTATTATTTAGCCCTGCATCGCGCATTGCATTTTTCATACATCGCGCAGCACCTTCACCACCGACTGACGGTGTTGTCATATGATAAGCATCGCCACTCATGCCATAGCCGATCACTTCTGCATAAATCTCAGCTCCGCGCGCTTTAGCGTGCTCTAACTCTTCGAGTACAACAACACCGGCACCATCACTTAAAACAAAACCATCACGATCTTTATCCCAAGGGCGGCTCGCTGCCTGTGGATCATCATTTCGACGTGAAAGAGCTTTAGCGGAAGAAAATCCTCCCATAGCCGTAGGAGACGAGGTACAGGTTTCTGCCCCACCCGCAAGCATAACATCTGCATCACCATATTTGATAAGACGAGCAGCATCACCAATATTGTGCGTACCTGTTGTACAGGCAGTAACAATAGAAAAATTTGGCCCTTTTAAACCATATTTAATGGATAGATTACCCGAAATCATATTAATGATATTTCCGGGTACAAAGAAAGGGGATATTCGTCGTGGACCACCTTTTGTATAGGTGGTGTAACACTTTTCAATACCGACTATTCCACCGATTCCAGACCCAATAGCGACACCTATTCTTTCTGCATTCGCATCTGTTACTTCTATCCCTGAATCTTCAAGTGCCTGACAGCCCGCTGCAATACCATACTGAACAAAGTCCCCCATACGTTTTGCATCTTTTGCCGGAATATATTCTGTAATATCCAGGTCTCTGATCACACCGCCAAAAGTTGTTGCAAAAGAAGAAATATCAAACGAATCTATCGCACTGATGCCACTTTTTCCTTTAAGAATACCATCCCATGTTTCGGAAACAGTGTTTGCAAGAGGCGTAATTGCGCCTAACCCTGTAATAACAACGCGTCGAGTACTCAATGAAGGATACCTAAGATAAGAGTGAATTGGAAAGAGAAAGGATATTAATGGGCAATATAATGATCACCCATTAAAGAGAACATGCCTGGGAATTAGCCGTTCTTGTTTACGTAATCAATAGCTTGTTGCACAGTTGTGATTTTTTCAGCATCATCATCAGGAATTTCACACTCGAATTCTTCTTCCAAAGCCATGACCAATTCTACTGTATCAAGAGAATCAGCACCTAGGTCATCTACGAATGACGCATCATTAGCAATATCTTCTTTAACACCCAATTGCTCAGCAACAATCTTTTTTACACGTTCTTCAATGTTACTACTCATATTATTTTTTCCTTAATGGATGCTGATTTAATCTATACAACATCATTTTTATTATTAATTACTGGTTCAGCTTATAGTTTTCTATAAGCTGGGCAATTATACTGTATAATTATAAAAATAACATAATTTTAGGCCATAAATAGACCACCGTTCACATGTAAGGTTTCTCCAGTAATATAAGAAGCCCCATCAGACGCTAAAAATGCAACGGCATGAGCAATTTCTTTTACATCTCCCAAACGTGCCAAGGGAATACCAGATAGTAAAGCCTGCTTATGCTCATCCGCCAATTCACGTGTCATATCGGTATCAATAAAACCAGGCGCAACGGTATTCACAGTAATACCCCGCGACCCTACCTCTTTAGCCATTGATTTAGCAAAACCAACCATTCCTGCCTTAGCCGCCGCATAATTGGCCTGCCCAGCATTCCCAGTTGCTCCCACAACAGAGGCAATATTTATAATACGACCAGACCTAGCCTTCATCATGCCGCGCAATACCGCTTTACTCATTCTAAACACCGAAGTCAGATTGGTATTGATAATATCATCCCATTCATCATCCTTCATACGCATCAATAAGTTATCTCGCGTGATACCTGCATTATTGACTAATACGGCAGGTGTGCCATATTCATCAGCAATCGATTTCATCACCTCTGCAATGGAGTCTGGCTCTGCAACATTTAATGTCATCCCTGTGCCAGCGTCAGACAAATAAGCCGAAATGGCCTCTGCGCCACTATCTGATGTCGCCGTACCAATAACAAAGAAATCTTCTTCAGCCAATTTTTCAGCTATGCCACGACCAATCCCACGACTTGCACCTGTTACTAAGGCTACTTTTTTAGTCATCTGATAAATGCTCCAATAATTTAGTTAAAGTATCGGGACTATAAACGCTAAAATGATCTGCAGCTTTTATGATACGTTTATTTAATCCCATTAAGACCTTGCCAGGCCCCATCTCAACCAGAGCATTCACTCCTCGCTCAGACAGCGCATTAACAGTATCCACCCAGCGTACAGGCATGTATAACTGCTGCTTTAATGCCTGACGAATTTCTTCCGGCTTTTTATGCACACTCACATCAACATTATGCAATAAAATAAATTCAGGCTCTGCAAAATGAAGCGTCTGCATTTTGGTGTATAACTTATCCGCCGCCGGTTGCATTAGCGTACAGTGTGACGGTACACTCACGGGCAATTTAATTGCTCTTTTCGCACCGGCTTCCTTCGCCGCAAGCATTGCTCGTTCAACTGCTGCACGATTACCTGCAATAACGACTTGACCTGGTGAGTTAAAATTCACTGCAGAGCATACTTCACCTTGAGCAGATTCTGCACAAACTTGCATCACTTGCTCGTCCTGCAATCCTAAAATAGCAGCCATGGCACCGATCCCTTCAGGCACAGCTTGCTGCATAAAACGACCTCTCTCAGCAACTAGCGCAATAGCATCGGTAAAATCTAACACTCCCGAACAAACCAGAGCCGTATATTCCCCCAAACTGTGCCCTGCCATAAAAGCAGGACGCACATCAGACTGCGCACACCAGACTTTCCACAAAGCCACTCCAGCCGCTAACATCACTGGTTGAGTATGATGTGTTTGATTTAAATCTTCTCTAGGTCCGTCTGCAACCATAGACCACAGATCTAACTCTAATACATCTGCTGCCTGAGAAAATGTTTCTTTAATCTGTGGAAACACTGCAGCCATCTCAGTTAACATACCGACAGACTGAGAACCTTGCCCTGGAAAAACAAAGGCAAGTTGATCATTTTGTGTGTTCATATAAACCCTTTTAATACTTGATAAGCGCAGAACCCCATGTAAAACCTGCACCAAATGCTTCTAGTAAAATAACCTGCCCCCGTTGTATACGGCCATCTCGCACTGCTTCGTTCAAAGCGAGTAAAACAGAGGCCGATGAAGTATTACCCTGATTCTCTAAAGTCAATACCACATGATCCATGGACATTTTTAATTTTTTCGCAGTTGCTGCAATAATACGGCTATTCGCCTGATGTGGTACCAGCCAGTCAATATCAGATTTCTGCATATTATTAGCAGCCAGTGTTTCGTCAACAATACGCCCTAGTGTATTAACCGCAACCTTAAATACTTCGTTGCCTTTCATTGAAATATAAGCAGTCGTATCATCCTTGCCTAAAGCTTGCGGATTAGGACAGTTCAGCAAGTCCTCAAAACGTCCATCAGAATGGATATGTGTTGACAGAATTCCCGCCTGATCCGCAGCCTGCAATAATATTGCACCTGCGCCATCACCAAAAAGAATACAGGTTCCACGGTCAGTCCAGTCAACAATACGCGAACTAACTTCGCTACCAACCACCAAGACGGTTTTAGCAGCACCTGACTTAATATACTGATTAGCTATATCCAGACCAAATATTGAACCAGAACAAGCAGCCTGAATATCAAATGCAACACATTCTTTAATGCCTAAACGATGTTGCAGCATACAGCCAGTACTCGGATAAATATTATCTGGCGTTCCTGTCGCAACTATAATCAAGTCGATATCTTTAGGGTCAATATCTGCCATCTCAATTGCTAGTCTGGCTGCAATTTCTGCCATACTGGACGCGGTTTCATCTTTGCCTGCAATATGCCGACTTTTTATCCCAGTACGCTCAAAAATCCAGCTATCCGATGTATCGACTGTCCGCGAAATATCATCATTAGTTTTTATCTCAGCCGGTAGATACCCCCCTGTTCCAATGACTCTTGCATACGCTGTCATATGTTTTTTCCCCTGCTTAAAGTGAGCTCTACTTGTTCACTAATTTTTCGGATCACATCCTTTTCTACTTCGACTTCAGCCACATGTATTGCTGTTTTAAAAGCCAGAACATCTGCACCACCATGACTTTTTATCACTAAGCCTTTCAAGCCCAGAAAGCTGGCACCATTATGTAATCTGGGGTCAATATGACCTTTAATTGCAGTCAAGATAGGATAAGCAATCAACGCGACCATTTTAGTGAAAATATTTTTGGAAAAGGACTCTTTCATAACAGAAGAAATCATCTTTGCCGCCCCTTCAATAGATTTTAGTGCGATATTACCAACAAAACCATCACAAACAATTAAATCAACTTTTTCCTCACCTGCATTTAACGAATTACCTTCCACATAGCCAATATAGTTTAACTCAGAATTTTCCAGTAATTTCGCAGCGGCTTTCACTTGCTCATTACCTTTGGTCTCTTCCTCGCCAATATTAAGCAAACCCACGGTAGGATCAGTAATATTTTCCAGCGCCTTGACAACTTCAGCACCCATAACAGCAAATTGAAACAGGCTTTCAGCTGGACTGTCCACATTAGCCCCTAAATCAAGCACATGCGTATGTCCAAAAATAGAAGGCATCGTTGATATAATAGCAGGTCTATCAATCCCCGGAATCATTTTCAATACGAATCTGGCTGTTGCCATTAATGCCCCTGTATTTCCCGCACTCACACACGCATCTGCACGACCATCACGCACTAAATTAATCGCCACGCGCATGGAAGAGTCTTTTTTATTTTTCAGTGCCTTGGCAGGGGATTCATCCATAGCAACACATTGAGACGCATGCTGAATAGATAAGCGCCCTTCAAATTCAAGTAAAGCCTGTTCTAATCCAGGGCCAATTACTTGTTCATCGCCGACTAGAATAAGCTGCAATTCGGGATTGTTTCGCAAGCAGTCCAGTGAAGCTGGAATGGTTGAATCAGGGCCGTGATCACCGCCCATAGCGTCAATTGAAATTATTAGACTCACGTAAACAAAACTCCAGTAGTGGTATAAAAAAAGCCGGACATAAAGCCCGGCTTTCAAAACTGATTAGACTATATCTAGTACCTCACCTCTTAAGGAATGGGAATCAAATAAGTTGTGCATTCTGACTTGTCTTTTTGTTCGCCTTCTGCGTTGCGGAAACAGTTACGTCGCTAGCTATGCGCCTGTTACCGCGCCTTGAAGGCAAACAAAAATACTGCGTCATCATTGCACAACTTATTCAATTCCCATTCCTAAGTAACCAATAATAAATATTTAATTATTATAAAACAACTGCTTACTTCGATTTAAAATATCGCTTATTTAGAGGGTGAAGTACTAGATGCACAAGCAACTATTACCTAGTCTTCTTCATGCTCAATAATTTGACGTCCTTTAAAATAGCCATCGGGCGTAACATGATGACGCAGGTGTATTTCACCTGTTGTCGGATCTTTCGCCAAAGTTTGACTGGTTAATGAATCGTGCGAACGACGCTGTCCACGTCGAGAACGAGTTACTTTACTTTTTTGTACGGCCATTATCGGTCTCCATTTATTTTAAGTGTTGCTAATACAGCAAAAGGGTTGTCAGGTTGCGCTTCTATCTCTCTGGATTCAACTGGCTTTTCAGCTGGCTGGTATTGTAAACATTTATGTTCATGTCTGGGATAATCGGGCAAAGAGATAAGCACTTCATCCTCAACAATGCCTGGCAACGACATTTTGTTACCCGTAACCATCAGTGGCTCTAGCCCATCAGACAAACGATCTGCCTGTTCAATTGTCTGCACCATGCCTATCCTTACGGGCTTACTCACAGTCCATTCTAACGCTTGCAAACAATTTTGACAGGTTAAAAATAAATGACCTTCAATACGTCCTTCAATAACAGGCACTTTACCTTCTTTATAAAATTGCAAATCAATCTGCAACTCCCCCTTGTTATCAAACAGGAAGTCGGCAAGACGGTCTAAACGTCGCACACCAAGATGCCCCAGCAAATGGCTTTGCCGTTCAGCAAATACAACAGGATCTATAAGTTCAGGTAATTGGTCTGACATAACTGTACAATAATAGCGGTAATACACGTATCCTGTCAATTAAATTATTATGAAAACCAATAGCCTAGTTCTGGCATCAAGCTCTATATACCGCAAAGAACTTTTACAAAAGTTACATTTAGGCTTTATCTGCGCCCGACCCGACATTGATGAAAGCAAAAAAAACGGAGAATCTGCCACTGCAATGGCCTTACGTTTAGCGCAAGAAAAAGCCACAGCCCTTGCGCAATTTTATCCTGATCATTATATCATTGCTGCTGATCAGGTTGCCATGCTAGAGCAGACCCAGTTAACAAAACCTGGTACTTATAGCAATGCGATTAAACAATTGCAATTATCTTCTGGTAAAGCTGTCGTATTTTATACCAGTATATGCGTACTTAGGAATGGGAATTGAATAAGTTGTGCAATTATGACGCAGTATTTTTGTTTGCCTTCAAGGCGCGGTAACAGGCGCATAGCTAGCTACGTAACTGTTTCCGCAACGCAGAAGGCGAACAAAAAGACAAGTCAGAATGCACAACTTATTTGATTCCCATTCCTTAATAGTGCGACAGGTGAATTTAAAAGCGCAATGGACATTTGCACAGTTCATTTTAAAAAGCTGACTGAACAGCAAATCATGAACTATATTAACCTTGAGCAGCCCTATGATTGTGCGGGTAGTTTTAAATCAGAAGGTTTAGGCATTGCATTATTTGAGAGTATTCAAGGCGAAGATCCTAATGCGCTGATCGGTCTTCCACTTATTAAGCTGATACAATTGCTTGATGCATTTGGTATTGATGTTTTAGCAAAAAAATAAAGTGTAGCCGTTGGTACTTACATTGAGCGGGTATGGTTTTATATTTTTCGATTAACTTTTTATTTTAAAACAAATGGTTATACTAAGCTTATTAGGTTTCAATGACTTATATAGTCATTTAAAATCAATGTGTTACATACAATTAAAATTCCTGATTTCTAATGTTATATTTTTATTATTGATACGGATTTCCATAACACTCTAATAATTAATGTATTTTTAATATAAAAAAACAGACAATAGACCCGCTCAATGTAAGTTAAGAGGTCACTTTCAGTATTTCGGAGTACGCTGTAATATGCGATCTATGCAAGTGGTACGGTATTTGGTCATCAGAGGCTGGCGATATTGGCTAA
>CAZLLL010000026.1:0-14220 GCA_964560255.1 uncultured Methylomonas sp. | reverse complement strand
GCGAACAAAAAGACAAGTCAGAATGCACAAGTTATTTGATTCCCATTCCTAAGTGCGAACAGCTAAAAAAATATAGGTTTTAAAATGATTGACTCAAAAGGATACCGGTCTAATGTCGGCATCATCCTTTGCAATGCTCAAGGTCATGTGTTTTGGGCTAAACGTTCGCGTGTCAACTCCTGGCAATTTCCACAAGGTGGAATAGAGCAGAATGAAGAGCCGGAGCAGGCAATGTACCGTGAGCTTTGTGAAGAAACAGGGCTGCAAAGTAAACATGTCCAAATTATTGGGCGCACACGATACTGGTTAAAATATAAATTACCTGAAAAATATATCAGGCGACATTCTCATCCACTTTGTATTGGACAAAAACAAATCTGGTATATGCTAAAGCTGGTGGGTGATGAAGCAAATGTTATTTTAGATCAGCAGAATAAACCGGAATTTGATGACTGGCAATGGGTTGGATATTGGGAACCATTGAAATCTGTTGTTTACTTTAAACGCAAGGTTTATCGTAAAGCGATGATGGAATTAGGGGCTTTACTGATGCTGAACTCAGTTGATGTAGATGCGGCAAGTTATTTGTCTAATGATAGTATGAGTGAGCATCAATAATAAATCGTATCTTTTTAATTGAGCCAAGCCATAGCAAGTTTAGACGGGATAACTTTTCATTAGAATGTAAATTTGTCCCGTCTGTCAGTTTATAATCGTCAACTGGAAAATCGAGGAGTCGATAATGAAGTCATTTTTATTTGTTATGCAAACATCTGTGTACCATGGTAACAGAATACAGGAAGTACTAGATGTGGTGTTAATCACGGCAGCTTTCGATCAAAAAGTGAGTTTGCTCTTGTTAGATGACGCGGTATACCATTTAAAAAAAAATCAGCAAAGTGAACTGATTGGTGCTAAAGATATCAGTGCGGTGTATCGTTCGTTAGAGCTGTATGATATTGAGTCTATATATGTTGAACAAGAATCATTAATTCAGCGGGGGCTGACCGGTGATGATTTATTAATTCCGGTAACGCTGTTAACACGGGCAGAAATTGCGCCGATTTGTAAAACATTTGACTTTGTTTTAAAGGGTTAAATGTGAATACTATGCCGTCAATATCTGGCTTCTGTTAGAATGTCCGGTTACCGAGTAAATCACTGCTATAAGCTTTGTTTTCCAACTTTTTATTTTTGTCATTAATATTCAATGGATTTAAAACATATACGAAATTTCTCTATAATTGCGCATATTGATCATGGGAAATCAACACTAGCCGACCGCTTTATTCAACACTGCGGGGGTCTATCTGATCGCGAAATGAATGCACAAGTACTTGATTCTATGGATATAGAGCGAGAAAGAGGGATTACTATAAAAGCTCAGAGCGTGACGCTTAATTTTACTGCGAATAATGGTGAAATTTATCAGTTAAATTTTATTGATACACCAGGACATGTTGACTTTTCGTATGAAGTATCGCGTTCCTTAGCGGCCTGTGAAGGTGCCATTCTGGTTGTCGATGCAGCACAAGGTGTGGAAGCGCAGAGTGTCGCTAATTGCTATACTGCAATTGAATTGGGACTGGAAGTCATGCCAGTATTAAATAAAATTGATTTACCTTCGGCTGATCCTGAAAAAGTTATTCAGGAAATAGAAGATATCATCGGCATTCCCGCAGAAGATGCTTTGCGAGTCAGTGCGAAAACAGGGCAGGGTGTCGCTGATGTTCTCGAAAAATTAGTTCACATTATTCCTTTTCCTAGTGGTCATGAAGAAGCTCCTTTGCAAGCTTTAATTATCGACTCCTGGTTTGATAATTATCTGGGTGTGGTTTCACTGGTCAAAATAGTGAATGGCACATTGCGTAAAAAACAAAAAATCACCATCATGTCAACGGGTAATAGCTTTGTGGCTGAGCGAGTTGGTATTTTTACCCCTAAGCGGCAAGATGAATTAGAGTTAAAAACTGGGCAGGTTGGTTTTATTGTTGCAGCCATTAAAGATATTTTTGGCGCACCCGTTGGCGATACCATTACATTGACTGATAAACCTTGTAGCGAAGCTTTACGCGGATTTCAAAAAGTACAACCCAGAGTTTTTGCTGGGCTATACCCTGTCAGTTCAGATGACTATGAAGATTTACGTGAATCTTTAAATAAATTACATTTAAATGATGCAGCACTACAGTTTGAACCTGAATCATCTCAGGCATTAGGTTTCGGTTTTCGTTGTGGTTTCTTAGGAATGCTGCATATGGAAATTATTCAGGAACGTCTGGAGCGTGAATATGATGTTGATCTGATTACCACAGCACCAACCGTAGTCTATGAAGTGGAGACTCATAAAGGAGATATCTTAAAAGTAGATAATCCTGCAAAATTGCCTGATGTGGGATCAATAAAAATGATCAGGGAACCTATTATCCAGGCAAATATACTCGTGCCGCAAGAATATTTAGGAAACGTTATAAGCCTATGTATCGAGAAGCGGGGAGTACAGGTTGATATGCAATACATGGGAAGCCAGGTTTCGCTACATTATGAACTGCCATTAAGTGAAGTTGTTTTAGACTTTTTTGATCGTTTAAAATCAGTCAGTCGCGGGTATGCTTCGTTTGAATATGAGTTTAAACGCTTTGAAGAAGCGGCTTTAGTGAAACTGGATATTATGATTAATGGTGATAAAGTGGATGCATTATCAGTTATCGTACATCGGGAATTAAGTCAGACACGGGGACGCGAGTTAGTCGACAAAATGAAAGAAATTATTCCAAGACAAATGTACGAAGTGGCTATTCAAGCCGCGATTGGAGGAAAAATTATTGCGCGCTCAACGGTCAAAGCCATGCGTAAAAATGTCACCGCGAAATGTTATGGTGGCGATATTTCACGTAAGAAAAAACTATTAGAGAAACAAAAAGCAGGTAAAAAACGGATGAAGCAGGTAGGTAGTATAGAAATTCCACAAGAAGCTTTTCTAGCTGTCTTGCAAGTTAATAAAGAATCATAGGATAAAACACAGTTATGGATTTTGATTTTTCGTTTTTTTTATTTTCGGCTACCGTTGTGACAGGAATTATCTGGTACGGCTATCTTTTTCACCTTAAGCGGTCTAATATTGAATATAGTGAAAAAAATGAACCCTTAATTGTCGAGTATGCACGTTCTTTTTTTCCAGTCGTGCTGATAGTCTTTATACTGCGCTCATTTATTGCCGAGCCTTTTAGAATTCCATCCGGCTCAATGATGCCAACCTTATTAATTGGTGATTTTATTTTAGTCAATAAATTTACCTACGGTATACGTATACCGGTTATTAATAAAAAAATCATTGATATTAATAAACCGCAACGAGGTGATGCTGTTGTTTTTCGTTACCCCAAAAACCCATCTGTAGACTACATTAAACGTTTGATTGGTTTACCAGGAGATCGAATTAGCTATGTTAATAAACAATTGACCATTAACGGCAAGTTGATTAAACAGGATTCTCTAGGACGATATCAGGGCTTAGGGCAAGGCAAAAGCATGACAGGCGCTGAAATTTTAAGTGAAGATTTGCTAAGCGTTGAACATGACATTCTGATTAATCGTAGGGCACCTAATATAAAAGGCGATTTTATTGTGCCTGAGGGACATTATTTTATGATGGGCGATAACCGTGATAATAGCAATGACAGTCGCTACTGGGGGACTGTGCCGGAAGCCAATCTGGTAGGAAAAGCGTTTTTTATCTGGATGAACTGGGACTGGGAAAACGAAGGGGTAGGTTTTAGTCGTATTGGTACGGTGATTAAATAATGAGGAAACAAACATGTGCTCTACATATAAAAAACAGCAAGGAATAACACTCATATCTTTAGTATTTTTATTGGGAATTCTTGGTTTTTTTACTTTGCTGGCATTAAAAATTGGCCCAATTTATATGAATCACAGTAAAGTAATGCATGCGCTGGAGACTTTAAAAAACCGCCCTGATATAGAAAACCATAGCAAAAGAGAGGTAAGGAGTGCGCTGATTAAACAGTTCAATATGAATTATGTTGATCATATAAAAAAAGATGATGTCATGATAACTAGCCATTATGGATACCTGAAAGTTCAGATAAAATATCATGTTAAGCAAGTTATTTTAGCTAATATAAGTGCCTGGGTGGATTTTGATAATGAAATAGAAGTGGGTACCTTGTGATAAAATCCCCACAAGTTTTGAGCAAAAAACTGGGGTTAACCTTTAATGATTCTAACTGGTTCATTTTAGCACTCACACATCGTAGTATGGGTGCTAAAAACAATGAACGCCTTGAATTTTTAGGAGACTCCATTTTAGGGTTTGTGATTGCAGAAGTGCTTTTTGAGAAATTTCCTGATGCCAGTGAAGGGGTATTAAGTCGGCTAAGAGCCAGTCTGGTTAATCAGGAATCCTTAGCTGACCTGGCACGCTTACACAATATTGGTGATTATCTTATTTTAGGTTCTGGTGAGTTAAAAAGTGGTGGCTATAGGCGTGCTTCTATTCTATCAGATGCTCTAGAAGCGATTATGGGAGCAGTTGTACAAGATCGGGGAATAGAAAGCAGTAAGTTATGGATATTACATATCTTTAAGGATCGTTTAGCTGCATTACGTCTGGATAACTGGCAAAAAGATCCCAAAACACGGTTGCAGGAATACTTGCAGGCCAGACAGGTTAATATTCCGAACTACACTTTAATGAGTGAAGACGGCTTACCCCATGAGAAAATATTTAAGGTTGAGTGTGCTATTGCATTATTCGACAAAAATTTTATCGGTTCAGGTGTATCAAGAAAAAAAGCGGAACAACATGCGGCTGAATTAATGCTAGAAAAAATTGCCAGAGAATCTAAATGAATTGTGGATACGTCGCTTTTATCGGTCAGCCTAATGTAGGGAAATCCACGTTGATGAATCATTTATTAGGTCAAAAAGTCAGCATTACATCACGTAAACCCCAAACAACGCGGCATCAAATTTTAGGTATTAATACCAATAAAAAAGGCCAGGCGATTTACATGGATACCCCCGGTATGCATGAGAGTAATAAAAAGGCCTTTAATCGCTATTTAAATAAAACAGCTGATGCCACTTTAATGGGGGTTGATCTGGTTGTCTGGCTGATTGATGGCTTAGCCTGGCAGGATTATGATGAGGTTATTTTTGAAAAATTAGCTAAAGCGAAACTCCCTGTTATTCTAGCAGTTAACAAAATTGATAGAGTCAAGAACAAGGAAGCAATTTTTGCTTTTTTCAAAGATGCACAAGATCGATTTCCTTTTAAAGAAATTGTGCCGATTTCTGCACTCAAGAAGACAAACCTGGATTTATTAGATAATCTGATGATGGATTTATTGCCTGAGGGCAGTCTTATTTATCCAGAAAATCAAATCACTGACCGCCCAGAACGGTTTTTAGTCGCAGAAATTATCAGGGAAAAACTAACCCGCCGATTAGGCGATGAGCTGCCTTATGCCTTGACAGTCGAGATCGAAAAATACGAAGAACTGCCTCATATCACTAAAATCTATGGATTGATCTGGGTGGAACGTGAAACACAAAAGAATATTGTGATCGGCAAGCAGGGGATATTGCTTAAAAGTATTGGAACAGAAGCCAGGAAAGATATAGAGAAATTAATTGGAACCAAGGTATATTTACAGCTTTGGGTAAAAGTAAAATCAGGCTGGTCTGATAATGAACGCGCCCTACAAAGCTTAGGTTTTAATAGTTAAATCGACATGCATCAAGGCCTACAGGCTTGTTTTTTATTACATGCTAAAGATTATCAGGAAAGTAGTCTTATCATTGATGTGTTCACGCAAAATAAAGGACGGTATTCCTTGCTGGCTAAAGGGGTTAAACGACAAAAATCACCTTACCTGGGCTTACTGAGGCCCTTTGTGCCATTAAATATTACTTATTCAGGAAAGGGAAATCTTAAATTATTAACACATGTAGAAACAGGAAATGCGGAACTTATTTTGCCTGGTATCAATACTTACTGTGGATTTTACCTGAATGAGCTATTAAGATATTTGATTTTTGTAGGTGAGCCTTATCCAGATGTTTTTCTGAGTTATCTAAATTGTTTACAACAGCTAAAAATCAATCATAATATAGAAATTGCTTTAAGAGTCTTTGAAATACAATTGATGCAATCCTTAGGCTATGGGTTGGGATTAGAGTTTGACTATATCAGTAACAACGCTATTGAGGCTGAGATGAGCTATCGCTATGACCTAGAACTAGGTGCAACAGCCGACTTTAACGGGAATATTCATGGTTCGACATTGATCGCAATGCAACAGTCGAATTATACTCATCAAACGCAATTAAATGAAGCAAAATGGCTAATGCGTCAGGTCATCGACTTTCATCTACAAGGAAAAACGCTGCATAGCCGAACATTAATATCCAAACTTAAATTTAAAGAATGATGCAACAGCAGTTAATTTTATTAGGGGTTAATATTGATCATATTGCAACCTTAAGGCAGGTACGAGGGACACCTTACCCAGAACCTGTACAGGCAGCACTTATAGCTGAACAGGCCGGAGCTGATGGGATTACCGCCCATTTGCGTGAAGATCGCAGGCATATGCAGGATCGAGACATGTTTTTGTTAAAAGAAATGATTCATACTCGGCTGAATTTTGAAATGGCAGTGACTGATGAAATGCTTGATATCGCAAGTCAGGTACAACCTTTTGCCTGCTGTTTAGTGCCGGAAAAAAGAGAAGAATTAACCACCGAAGGTGGACTGGATGTTGCTTCAAGTCTTGATAAAATGCAGCGTGCCTGCTCGCAATTAGCAGAATCAGGTATTGAAGTCTCTCTTTTTATTGACCCTGAAGAAAATCAGATTGATGCCGCAGTGAATGTAGGTGCTCCCGTGATTGAGTTGCATACAGGGCGTTATGCCGATGCAAATCACCCGCGTGAGAAAAAGCAGGAACTTAAACGTATACAACGCGCGGCTTACTATGCGCACAGCGCGGGTTTACAGGTTAATGCAGGGCATGGTTTAACTTTATTTAATGTAGAAGATATAAGTAAGATACCTGAAATAGTCGAATTAAATATTGGTCATGCGATTATTGCACAAGCCGTTATTTCGGGTTTAGAAATAGCGGTTAGGGATATGAAACAGACCATGAGAAATGCCAGGCTCCAATGAATAAAATAAACTTTCATCAACTGACCTCAATAGGTGACAGAGCAGAGAACCAGGATTATATGCTTAATAAAATCGACAGTGATTACGTATTATTTTTGGTTGCCGATGGCTTAGGCGGTCATGAAGCAGGTGAAAAGGCTGCTCGCTATTTTTGTCAAAGTTTTGTTAAACTCGCAGTCAGATATGGTCCACTGGTAAATAAAAAGCCAAAAACAGTTGTCCGCAAATGGTTTAATGCAGCAGTAGAATTGATGGCAGATATTTTTTTTGATAACCCCTTTGCTGATAATGCTTATACAACCTGTGCCATTTTAATTATGACATCTGAGCATGTTATCAGTGTTCATTGTGGTGATTCACGTATTTATCGCATCAAAAATAACAACATTATCTGGCGCACAAAAGATCACTCAATCCCACAAAGATTATTAGATGAAGGCCAGTTAGCAGAGCATAAAATGGGCACACACCCTGAACAAAACCAGTTAACCAGAAGTATTAGTGTCGCAAATCTTTACAAACCCGATATTGAGATTTATCCTGCAGCGGAAGTAGGAGAAACGTTTATACTATGCAGTGATGGTTTCTGGGAGTTTACTAAAGAACATGAGTTTATTGCATTAGCAAATACACATATGCACAAATCAGACTTGCTAAAACAGGCAAAAATGGCTCTTTTTCGTGCCAATGGCAAAGCGGATAACCTGACTGTGCAATGGCTAAGAGTTGAGAATAAAATCAGCAACTACTCAAGCATAGAAAGTATTTTAAAATCAATGATTTAAAAAGTATTTTCTGATTTTCTATAAATCACGATTTTCCCTAATATATTGTTTCTGTTGTGAAAATATTTTTAGGTGTTTCAATTACAATTTCTTATTCCCATAAAAGTAGTTTATACTTTTGAATATCATTAAAAATGAAAGACCAAGTGTAGGGTGCATTTTAGGCACCCTACAAAATATTTCACATCAAAAAATGGGCTACCAGCTTAAGACGGGACACCAGTAAAATCAACTACTGTAGAGAACTCATATTACATCAGTCCTCCAAGAATTATTTTAGTTCTTCAGTTTTTAAGCTGTCCCGTCTTAAGTTGGTAGCCACAAATCCTATATAACCTACTATTATTTTAATATTCTGTATTTTGATCCAACAACTGATCTTTAGCTGACTGACTGGAAATATATTGTTCGATTTCTTCTCTTGTAAATCCGTAATCTTCAAGCGCATAGATATGAGGGCTTTGATAAAATTTAGCCGCTTTGCAATCTTGTTGTAAACTTGCTTTATACAAGTCACTTAATGGTATAACAAAATGTTGATAAATTGATATCACAGTTGTCTCAGGGTCAGAAACAAGATTTTGATATTGAATATCAATTGCATTTTCATGAGTAAAGTTGGAGCGATAGTTTATGATTCCCTGATGATTCATGCGTACCATTTCTATCACACTCATACTTTCATACTTTCTTTGATAACAGGCTGGTGAATGAAAAGACCAGGGTTTGGTAAACACACTTAAGGATGATGCAATAGATTTGAGTATATCACTGTGTATGTAGATAGCTCGCATGTCCGGAAAGGCCTCTTGATAGATCCCTAGCCTCCCTCCAGCGACTGCATTTTTGGCGAGAAAGGTTTGCCCACCTGAGGCATAGACATGACGCTGAACAGATAAGCGATAATTTTTAACCACTTTTTTTCTTACCCTTTCAGGTAAGTTATCAATTGAATAAATATCTGCAACTTCATGAAGATAAGGGAAAAATAGAATAAGACCGGGTGCTAGAAAAGAGCTGACAAATAAAAATTCATCTTCTTCAGAATACTGTAAACCCGCTTTATGCAGGCCATCCCAACCTTTGAAAAAGTGTTTATCTATTGTATCTACTAAACGTCCTATTGGGCTGCCGATAAGCATATCAACTTGCGTGATAAATGCGACGAGTTTATAGATAGTAATTGAATTAAAGAGCGACTGCCATAAAGATAAATAGGTGTACTGTTGATCTTTTTCTAGCATTCTATGCAAAAATGTCGAGCCACTGCGCGGGTTACTGAGAATAAATACAGGCTGTTTAACTTTCTGGTACCAGAATCCCGGGAAAAATATATAGTCCAGAGCCTGGAAAAAGGTCACAATGAGTCGCAGTAGCAGAATCGCAGGAATAATGATAAAGCCAACAAAAATCACAAATTTAGGTCGAAAGTATCTTGGCGTAAACATTCTCGCCATCAATTTCAGAAAAATAGGCCAATAAAGAAAATACAAATGCAATCCTTCTTGTTATAGTGTTTCAGATAAATAACTTAGGAATGGGCACGAAATAAGTTGAGTAACTGACACAGGATTTTTAGGCATCTTTCATTTGTCCCTAAAGGTAGTTTACACTTTTAAAGTATGAATCAGTGCAGGAGTAAAAAAGCTTTAGCTTTTTCAGTACACAGCAATAGCTAAAGCTATTGCACTCCTGCCAAAGTGTAAACCGATAAATGAAGGATGCCGATTTTTGTTCGCATTCAAGGCGCACAAACAGGCGCATAGTAAGCTACGTAACTGTTTGTGCAACACCGAAGACGGACAAAAAGACAAATCAGTTGCTCAAGTTATTTCGTACACGTTCCTTAAGAAAGCTATTATTGAGTACCTTATTTTTGGATATCAATAAGCCTGTAGAGCGGACTGAAGTTCGCTCTATGGTTTTTTTAACTCGTGGGACCGTTAATATCTTCTGGATCACCCTCGTAGGGTGTGGCATATTTACAATCCTTTTGCGGGCACACCTTTTCGAGACCACGGCGTTTTGTTGTTTTAAGTGTCAGGATTGGCCAGTCACATGTTGGGCAGGGGTCTTTGACAGGAACATTCCACAACGCATAATCACACTTAGGATAAGCTGAACAGGAATAGAACACTTTGTTGTTACGTGATTTGCGCTTCAGTATGCTGCCTGTTTTGCATTTAGGACACTCTACACCTGTATCCAGCGGTTTTTCCAAAGGCTCTATGTGTTTGCATTTAGGATAGGAAGTACAGCCAATAAATTTACCATAGCGCCCCGCTTTAATCACTAAATCAGATTCACAGTCAGGACATTTTCTATCGGCAACGATTTCAGGTTTATTTGATTCTGTGCCGTCATCATCCAGATTACGGGTATAAGAACAGGCTGGATAATCGGTGCAACCGATAAAGCGCCCATTGCGACCTAGGCGAATAGACAGCTGTTTACCGCAGTCGGGACATTTTTCATCAATCGCTTCCTGAGTCACATCTTTACGCTGTACTGATTCTTCTTTGTCATGAATCAGTTTGGTAAAAGGAGTCCAAAAGTCACGCAGGAGTGGAATCCAGTCTTTTTCTCCACGAGAGACGGCATCTAAATTATCTTCCAGATTTGCGGTAAAATCGTAATCAACATATTTGGTAAAATGCTCGGTCAAGAATTTATTGACGATACGCCCCACATCGGTCGGGTAAAAACGTTTTTTCTCTAAGGTCACATATTCACGATTCTGTAGTGTAGAGATAATAGAAGCGTAGGTAGAGGGGCGACCAATCCCATACTCCTCCAGTGATTTGACCAGACTCGCTTCACCATAACGCGGTGGTGGTTCGGTAAAATGCTGATTAGTTACAATCTCGTCTAAGGGAATTGAATCGCCTTCTGCCATTGGAGGTAAAAAGGTTTCTTTATCATCTCCTTCTTTATTATCATCCTTGCCTTCCAGATACACCGCCATAAAACCAGGCTTGGCAATGACCGATCCCGTCGCGCGAAAAATATTTTTATCACTACCACAACGTAAATCTACAGAAACCGTATTGATGGTTGCATGGATCATCTGGCAAGCAATCGTGCGCTTCCAGATCAGGTTATATAACTTGAATTGATCACTGCTTAGATATTTTTTTAGATCTGCGGGTGTTTGCTGCGCAAGCGTAGGACGAATTGCTTCATGCGCTTCCTGTGCATTTTTAGATTTGGTCTTAAAAAAACGAGGTTCCTTAGGCACCTGATCGGCACCGTATTTTTCACTGATTAATTGACGAATATTTTCCAGTGCTTCATCGGCTAGGTTCACTGAATCTGTACGCATATAGGTAATTAAACCGGCTGTTTCGCCCTCGCCGATATCCATCCCTTCATACAATTGCTGGGCGACCATCATGGTGCGCTTGGTCGTAAAGCCTAGTTTGCGTGCTGCTTCCTGTTGCAAAGTAGAGGTGGTAAAAGGGGCTGTGGGATTGCGTTTGCGTTGTTTCTTTTCTAACTTCGAGACAACAAGTGCGCCTCCTGCAACTGAGTTTAGGATCTGTTGGGCTGCCTGTGCTTGCTCATCGTTTTCTATACTAAACTGGCTTAACTTTTCGCCATTATAATGTGTCAGTTTGGCTTTAAAGTTTTGTTTTTCATGTGTCAGTTTGGCGGTAATTGTCCAGTATTCACGTGTTTTAAAGGCTTCAATTTCCAGTTCACGCTCGACAATCATGCGTAATGCAGGGCTTTGTACCCGCCCTGCAGATAAACCACGACGGATTTTTTTCCATAATAAGGGGGATAAGTTAAAGCCCACCAGATAATCTAGTGCACGGCGTGCCTGCTGGGCATCAACCAGATTAGTCGCAATTTCTCCAGGATTTGCTATCGCATGAGTCACCGCTTTCTTGGTAATCTCATGGAAAACGACGCGGTGTACTTGTTTGTTTTTTAGTAATTTTTTGGCTTTGAGCAGCTCCAGCAAATGCCATGAAATGGCTTCTCCCTCTCTATCAGGGTCAGTTGCAAGGTATAAAGTCTCGGCACCTTTAAGTGCTTTAGTAATTGCCTGGAGATGGCGTTGATTACGCTCTTGCACTTGATATTTCATGGCAAAATCATTCTCAGGGTCTACCGCACCTTCTTTTGGAATAAGGTCGCGTAGATGGCCATAAGAAGCCAGAACCTGAAAATCCTTACCCAGATATTTTTCAATAGTCTTGGACTTTGCTGGCGATTCGACGATGATTAAATTTTTGCTCATACTGGTGATTAACTAAATATTAATGTAAAAAATCCGTTGCTTCCTGATAGATGATGTTTTCCATATGTGCAATGGCGAGTTCTTCATCAGGCTGACTGAGTAATACGATTAAGGTGATCCACTTTAATTCCTCAATTGAGATACGCATATTATGTATTGCCATGGCGCGTTCAATCACTAACTCACGGCTAACAGAGTTAAGAATACCGATACCTTGCAGAAAAAGGATGAAATTGCGGCACTCTAAATCCAGTTTTTCAATTTCTGAGGTGCAAAAAATACGGAAATTTTTGTTAGATTTAAAGATAGGTTCTTCTTGCAATGCTAGCGTGTCCAGCCAGTCGAAAGCTTGTGAAATATGGTGCGAATTAAAACCCGCTGCTTTGAGCTCTGTCTGTAACATATTCGTATCGGGAATGATGTCCATTTCACTATCCATGTAGTTTTCAAACAGATAGATTAATACATCAAAGATATCTTCATTCATTTAAAGTGCCTATTTTGGGGCTTCTGAGCGTGTTTTCTGCTTATTTAATGCGTGTATAACTACCGCCATGTGTCGCGATAATATAACCTTGTATTTCTAAAATGAGCAAGTGTGCAGCGATATTTTCTACTGAAAAGCTTGTGTCGTTGACCAGTTGATCTATAGAAGTGGGGTTATATTGAACATAATTCAACAGGTTTTGTTGCTCTGCGTCAAGTCCAGAGTCAATGTTTGTGCTTATTGTCTGCTTTTGCTGTGTGGGCTGTTTAAAATAATACTCAAGCTCTTCTAATATGTCTTGTGTTGTTTCAACAAGTTTGGCACCCTCGCGGATTAATGCGTTACAGCCGCGGGCAAGGGGATTATAGATGGAACCCGGAATGGCAAAGACTTCTCGGTTTTGTTCTAGTGCCAGCCGTGCGGTAATCAATGAACCACTTTTTCTGGCGGCTTCTACCACCAGTAATCCAATGCATAAACCACTAATAATCCGATTGCGTCGGGGAAAATGATTAGCTTTCGCTACGGTACCAGGGGGAAATTCAGAAATAAGCACACCGTTATTGACGATCTCCATTGCCAGCTCTTTATGAGTCGCTGGGTAGACACGATCTAAACCGGTGCCAGTGACTGCAATTGTTTTTCCCTGTGCTGCCAAAGCCCCACGGTGACTTGCTGCATCTATTCCTAATGCTAAACCACTGGTAATGGTAAAGCCAGTGCTGCTTAAGCTACTGGCAAAGTCTGTTGCGATTTGAATACCCGATGACGAAGGATTGCGGCTACCAACAATCGCAATTTGAGGGAAATGTATCAAATCAATATCACCTCTTGCAAATAAGATCGGAGGTGGGTCAGGAATTTCTTTTAATTGGCTGGGGTAGTCGGCATCGGAGTATACAAGAATATGATTGTCTGCTTGCTCTAACCACAACATATCTTTTTCAACCAGCTCCCAGTCTGGTTTTTTGATCGCGTCAATGATTTTTTGACTAAGACCTAATTTTTGTAATGTGGCACGTGATTCAGAGAAAACCTGCTCGGGAGGACAGTAATCCAGACATTTTAAAAAAGTTTTACTACCGATGCCAGGCGTACGCATCAGCGCAAGCCAGTATTTTAGAGAGTGGGGGCTGGTTTCAGAGGATATCATTGTGTTAAGCATGAAGGCTTGACAAGTATTGCCATGTATATTTTATAGCTGGTAACGTACAGGCTGGGGGTTGTGCCTCATTCCAGGCGGCGGTTTTACTTTGTGGATAAATTAGAAGCTTATTTATTATATAGTATCAGTAAATTATACAATAAACTGACGGATTTTATTTTACAGTAGAGTTGTTCTTGTGAATTAAAAAATAAAACTTATTTAAAATCAACTCACATTGAGCGGGTATGGTTTTATATTTTTCGATTAAAGGCGTAGGTTGTGGGTGAGGTACGAACCCCAATAAAATATCACAACTAAAGTGTTGGGGTTCGTACCTCACCCCAACCTACGCAGCTT
>CAZLLL010000025.1:8888-14220 GCA_964560255.1 uncultured Methylomonas sp. | reverse complement strand
TGAAAGCCGATAGACTGGTCGAGTTGGTGAGAGAGAATCAAACTGCTCCACTTAGGAATGGGAATTGAATAAGTTGTGCATTCTGACTTGTCTTTTTGTTCGCCTTCTGCGTTGCGGAAACAGTTACGTAGCTAGCTATGCGCCTGTTACCGTGCCTTGAAGGCAAACAAAAATACTGCGTCATAATTGCACAACTTATTCAATTCCCATTCCTTATTAATTAAGCAGTTAAAATTTCATCATTGTTTTTTCCATTCCTTATTGAGGAGCAAAGATGAAATACACACTGCTCCTCAACAATTATTTTATGTTTTAATACGGGAGGTTTGAAAACCGTAGAGCACGGATTCAGCCCGCTAGTGCTAAAAAAGCGGACTGAAGTCGCGTTCTACGAGCCTACTATATGCCCCGTCTTAAGTTTGTAGCCCTCTACAGCATTGCACTAAGTCGCTTATTCCCCTTTCATTCCCATTCCACAAGAGCCTTCTTTACCTTTCATCATGCCGCCACACATAGCTTCCATGCCTTTTTTCATTTCATTACCTTGCATCATGCCACCGCACTTACCCTCTCCGCACTTACCTTCCTTAGCTTTTTTCATACTCGCAGGTGCTGTTTTTTCAGGTGTTCTATTCCCCCAGCCAGATGTACCGCCTGAGTAACCTTTACTTTTTGCTGCTGGTTTTGCCTTCATATCGCCACAAGCACCCTCTTTACCTTTCATCATGGCTCCACACGCACTTTCCATGCCTTTTTTCATTTTGCCACTTTCCATCATAGCACCGCATTTTCCTTCACCACAAGCAGCTTCCTGTTGCTTATTCATTTTAGAGCCACACTTCATCTCGCCTGCTTTATCTGACTCAGCCACTTGCATATAGCCACTGCCTAACTCTGTTATAGCAAAGGGATTGCTTGCTGCATTCACTGCACCTACAGCAAAAGTTGATGCAACGACAGTACCAATAGTAGTTAACGCTTTAGTTGTTTTTTTCATGCTTTCCTCTTAATATTTAGTTTAGGGAGCAGGAAATTAATAATCGTCCAACTGAAAAAATATAATATATAAATATCAGTTAGTTATAAATTTATCTTGGATGATTATATTTTTCCATCTCCCTTATTATTGTTTTATTATGCAGCCTTACTTTTACACAGTTTGTATGCTTCTTGCAAGCATTTTTTTGCACCTATTCCCGCTAATAAAATAATGTTTTTAACCCGCTACAAGTAATTCTTTCATGGCAATGCCCATTAAAGTGGGGGAGTCTACCACTTTGACACCCGCCTCTTTTAGTGCGGCCACTTTACCTTCTGCGGTTCCCTTACCACCAGTAACAATGGCTCCCGCATGTCCCATACGTTTGCCTTCCGGTGCTGTCAGCCCAGTAATATACCCAACGACAGGTTTAGTGACATGGGATTTTATATATTCAGCGGCTTCCTCTTCTTCACTTCCGCCAATTTCACCCACCATAATAATACCCTGTGTTTGCTCATCTGCCTGAAAGCGACTGATAATATCTGTAAATGTCATTCCATGTATCGGGTCCCCTCCAATCCCTACGCAGGTACTTTGCCCCAGACCTTGCATTGTTGTTTGATGCACGGCCTCATAGGTCAAAGTTCCTGAGCGAGAAACGATGCCGATACTACCCGGTCGATGAATACTGCCAGGCATAATGCCAATTTTACACGCTTCAGGGGTAATAATTCCGGGGCAGTTAGGGCCAATTAACAAGGTATCACTCTCAGTCATAGCCGCTTTAACGCGTTGCATATGCAATACAGGAATTCCCTCGGTAATACAGACTATCAGTTTAATACCTGCATCAACCGCCTCTAGTATTGCATCAGCCGCAAAAAATGGCGGGACATAAATAACTGTCGCATCAGCCTCGGTTTCTGCATAAGCCTGTTTGACTGTATTAAATACCGGTAAACCCAAGTGTTCAGTACCGCCACGGCCTGGTGTTACACCAGCGACCAGTTTTGTACCATAGGCTAAAGCATGTTCAGCATGAAATGTCCCCTGTTTACCCGTAAAACCCTGACAAATTACTTTGGTGTTTTGGTCGACCAGAATACTCATGAATCTGCTCCTGCAAGGCTAACAGCCTGTTCTGCCGCATCATCCAGGTTTTCCGCAGCAATGATATTAGAAGCAGCATTCTCTAATAACGCACGACCTTCGGCGGCATGTGTGCCTTCTAAACGCACAATAACCGGTAAATCAGTTTTAACTTGCTCTAAGGCAGCGAGTATTCCCTGTGCAATCACATCACAGTGGACAATGCCGCCAAATATATTTACCAGTACCGCTTTAACATTTTTATCTGAAACGATTAGTTTAAAAGCCTCAGTAACTTTTGAGGTCGTGGTACCCCCTCCGACATCAAGAAAGTTAGCAGGTGCGCCACCTTTTAGCTTTACCAGATCCATGGTAGCCATGGCAAGCCCCGCGCCATTCACCATACAGCCGATATTGCCTTCCAGTGTAATATAGCTTAGATCAAACTGTTCGGCTTTATTCTCTTTTTCATCCTCCTGTGCAATATCACGTAAAGCGAGTATATCTTTATGTAGCGCGAGTGCATTGTCATCAAAATTAATTTTTGCGTCCAGAGCAAATAGTTTGCCTTCTCCTGTTTCGACTAATGGGTTGATTTCTATCTGGCTAGCATCTTTATCAATAAATAGTTGTAGCATATTGCCCATCAAACGGTGCAATGCCTTAAATTGATCACCTTGTAAAGAAAATGCAAAGGCAATTTGACGACATTGATATGCTTGTAAACCTGCGGCAGGATGGATAAATAGGCTTATAATTTTTTCAGGACTCTCTTCGGCCACTGCTTCAATATCCATTCCGCCTGCGACAGAGGCAACAAAACAGAGTTTTTCTGTGTGCCGATCAACCAGTAAACTCAAGTAAAACTCACGTTTAATCGAAAAAGTTTTTTCGATTAGCACTGAATTGATTGGCAGCCCTGAGGTGCCAGTTTGTTTTGTGATTAAACGCTGACCCAACATTTTTTCGGCAAACACGCCTGTTTGTTCAGCTGTATCAGCAATTTTAACTCCCCCGACTTTACCGCGTCCACCGGCATGGACTTGAGCCTTAACAGCCCAGCTTTCGCCCGCAAGGGTTTGCGCTGCACTAGAAGCATCGACAGCTGTTGTTACCAGCAAACTTTCGGGAACGGGGATATGGTAATCTTTAAACAGTTGTTTCGCCTGAAATTCATGAATATTCATTGTTGATCTAATAAGTGTTTATTAAGAATGGACAGAAGCTATGCAGTATATATGTTGGGCACTCATATTGCAGTATATTTTACAGAAAACACAGCGCATATTGTAGAGCGGACTTTAGTCCGCAAGTGCAAAAAGTTAAACTTGCGAATTAAAGCTCGTCCTACAAATCACTCAAAAACATAAACAGCACCTGATGAGGGTGCTGCATTATCAGACTGATTAGCATTAACCCCAGTGGCTGAACTGAATTCGGACATGGCTCCAATGGCTAAAATAGTATTAGAAAGGGCTATTGAAAAACCAAATGAATCGGCTATTCCAGTATTTGATGCTTTGATATAGGCACTTTGAGACCAGCTCCCATCTGCTCTATTAAATAAATAGGCTGCACCGGAAACGGGGGATCTATCGACACCCGATTCTGGTGTACTATTAATACCTATGCCACTTTTACCCTCGAATACAGAGCCGACAACGAGTGCACCGTTATTAACAGCAATAGATGAAGCAAATTTATAACGTGAATCTGTATTTGAAGCTTTTAAATAGGCTTGTTGTTGCCACGACCCCATGCTATCGCGTGTAAAGACATAGGCTGCGCCAGAATCTGTTTCATCATTGTTATGCTGGTCACCATTAATACCTGTTGCACCACTGTCTTCTAATGCCGCTCCTACTGCGATAGTATCACCAGAAATAGCGACCGATGCGCCAAACTCATCACGCATATCGCCATTGGATGCTTTTAAATACGCTTGCTGCCCCCAAATATCATTTTCATCACGAACGAAAACATAGGCAGCTCCTGAATTAGAGGCGGAATTATCTAGCTGATCACCATTGATACTTTTTGCCGCACTATCTTCTTGTGGGGCACCAACGACTAGAGTATCACCCGACAGGGCGATAGAGGTGCCAAAAAAATCTTCCTGATCTGCTGCATGTGCTCTAATAAAGGATTGCTTTAACCAGACACTGGTATCACCGCCTCCAATACGTTTATATATAAAAAGAGCACCTGAAGCCTGAACGGTTCCATTGCCTAATGGGATCTCACCGTTTACATCGGGTGCTATATTGGCCGCAATAAATGCTCCAATGGCAATGGTATCGCCATCTATAGCAACAGCAGAGCCAAATGATCTACCTAAAGTGAAAGGTGCTTTAATACGTTGCTGTTCATGCCAATGACCGCCGCCATCACGTTCAAAGACATATGCGGAAGTATTGTCTCGTCCAGGGGCACCCACAACCAAGGTATTATTGGATATGGCAACGCTAAAACCAAAGCGATCTGTTTCATTCAGTACTGAAGGTTTTATATACGCCTGCTGTTGCCATAGGCCATTCGCATCGCGAATAAAAACATAGACTGCCCCAGCCTCTTTCAGGCTATTACTATTCTGATTTACATTAACCCCCGTATTCGCACTGGCCTCATTAATTGCACCAACAACCAAAGTATTTCCTGATATGGCTAGCGAATAAGCAAACAAATCATCGCTATTTGTATTAGACGCTTTAATATAAGCTTTCTGAATAAGTGAAGCCTTTAAGCTGGTTTCTCCATTATCAATGCTGGCTAGCAAGTTACTGAGTGTATCAATAAAGACTAGGCCACCAAAAATATCACCCAGCACCCAGACTTCGTCATTATCATTGATTCCCACATAAGTATCGGTTGCAGAATAATAGGTAAAAGTCCATGGGTCTTGCCTTTGAATGAGCGCAGGAGAGGGCGCAAAAAACATTTCGTAGTTATCCTCCGCCCAGAAAAATACTGACTTGATATTCTGTTCACGATCGGCATAAGCAATGGGCGATATGAATAGTATAAAAACAAGTATTAAGACCCTATGTATCATCTGAAACAGTTTCATAGATAATTCTTCCTATAATGTAATCCTCTATTGAACAGGATAGAAATTTTAACGCATAAAGTCAAGGTAATCGTTCAGTTCCCCTCCTTATCAAGGAGGAGAAGGTGTTATATCTATTGTGTTTTGCGACTTAAATATTCATAACTTTCCAAGAGGTTTTTAATGTAGGGTGCATTTTATGCACTATTAGATCA
>CAZLLL010000025.1:0-8788 GCA_964560255.1 uncultured Methylomonas sp. | reverse complement strand
CATAACTTTCCAAGAGGTTTTTAATGTAGGGTGCATTTTATGCACTATTAGATCACGCCGTAGTTCGGCTGAACATTTAGGGTATATAGAGTGCACCCTACGCTTTGTATAACGGGCATAATAAATCATGACAGGTGATATGTATGAAGGACACCGCTATTATTTAGGGCAAATTTAACACCCTAGAGTTAAGGGAGGTTTTATTAGAAAAAGGCTCCTCAACTCCCATTTTACAAAGGAGGATCTGAACAGTTACGATTTAGCTATTGCTGACTTTATAAAAATCTAGGGCTTTGCGAGACGGGATATTTACCCCGTTTCAAGTGTTTAGTGTAGATTTACGTAAGTATGTTTTGCCAAACAAGGGGTTATAAATTTTACGGCTGAGGTGTGCATCTTTTCTATTAGTGGATCTATGTTTGTTAATGATAAACGTTATGGACGGGGTGAATACCCCGTCCGGCAGCGAAGTTTACTCCTGCTTTATTGAAATGAAGGAAATAAAGGGGTCAGTGTGATTTATTTTTATAAAGAATCTCTAAATAGGCAAATAATTAACACTGACCCCTTTATTTTGTGATTTTTAGTGCGAAGAATATTTTTTAATGCTGTCTACACTATTGATTTAGTTGGATTATTTCAGATACTCTGAATCGCTGCTAAGCAGGGAGCGCTATGTTGGTCACCGTTCAGTCCCCCTCCTTATCAAGGAGGGGTTAGGGCGGGTATTAGAAAAGGGCTCCTCAACGTCCATTTTATAAAGGGGGACCTGAACGGTTACCTATGTTGAGTTGCGCACCCTGAGAAACTCATCTATTTTATCTCAGTGAAGCTAATTACCTCAAGCCAGTCTGGGTTGCCATTACTAGCCGCATGAAACTGCATGATAACCGAATAGGCATTACCTGTACTGGTATCTGTTATGCGAGGGAACAAGACTTGTTGAGTTTGCGAGTTGTAGGTAGCACGGAAGCTATTCAGGGCACTTTCAAGGTTTTTAGCACCAAAGTCAGACAAGATAAATTTAAGTGTATTACTGCCATCACGAGCCTGCTGAGACTGTAGATTCAACGTAGCTTCAAAACTCTGGCCACTGATAAACACTTTAGGGACAGCAAGCTCACCTGTCTTTGCGTTAAAGGTCGCAGAACTTGCAGCGGCTTGATCTGATTGTAGAGGATCAAGTCCTGTACTAGTGATTTTGATCGCATATTGGTCATCACTGTTTGGGAACACGCTGATATATTGACTCGTTGTTTCATAGCTCTTCTTTCTTATATCGTTAAAGGCATCTTCAAATAGACCAGAGGCTGCAATATCAGTTTGTTGTAGGACAACTGTTCCTGCACCACAGACGTTTTGTTCATCATCGTCTTTATTCCCATCGCCTTTCAGAGGAGAGGAGACAGCAATGAGGTAATTTCTTGCACCATTACCTACGCCGATATCAACTGAATTCAATTTATCAAAACAAGGGTCTACGATCCCTATTAAGGCATCCCGAAAAAAGCCTTCTCTATAGGCTAAGTACATATGATTTGATTCTCCTACAATGGTAGGAGATCCATCCCCATCTGTCCTGCCATCTAAATCTCTATCTTCGTTGGAAACGCCGATAATTACGTTACCGAGCAAATCTCTTTGAGTACCTGTTTCAGTCACCCAGCGTCTAAATATAAATTTTCTCTCCTCCATCTCTGGCGTAATAAGATCACTATCAAAAACATACAACACCCAGCTTTTTTTATTAAAGCAGCTGGTGCCTTTAGGGCATACCTCTAGAGTAATAATTTCTTCACCTTCACTTCTTAGAAAGTACCAGTCTTTATCGCCAGAATCATGTAAGTGCCCTTTAATATTTCTGTTGGAATTGAGTGGTGTTGCCTGTGCTGAGCGATCATTAAATTCAACATCGACATTATCATAAGGTTCGTCATCCGGGTTTTCAAAAATGGTATCGCCATTGCCATCGACAGGGTTACCAACAATCTGGATAATTAATTTTGCTATTGCACTTTCGCCTGAATTGGAGAAATATTCATAGGTAAATTCATCTGTCACGATTTCGCCAGCTTTTAGTCTAATAATACTCAGTGATGTTTCATAGAGTTCATAAACATAATTTCCATCTTGTTGTAAAACAATACGACCAAATTCTGTGCTTGGAGGGCTGTTAAGGACGACATAATCTCCATTACCATCGTTATTTGTGACATTGCCAGTTAATGATTCCGTTTTATTGGAAATATAGGTGGTATTATCATCTCTTGCAAAAGGTGATTCGGATCCACCTGAAAAAGCTGGGTCTGGGTTGACATCAATAGTTAACACAGATGAATGAGTTACACCGTCTTTATTGATAAGAGTGTAAGGGAAAATCTCCTTATCAGTGAGGGGGGCTGGTGGGTTAGCACCATTATCAGGTAAATCTGTATTAACGGTACTATCAAATAACTGGTAGGTGTAAGCACCTGATGAATCGGAGGTTAGAAATCCGTATTTACCCGATGCCGAAGAGTTTGTGCCGCCAAAAGTAATGGAATCTCCATTCAGGTCATTATCCATAACATTTCCAGAGACTGATGGAAATGCTGAAATAACGACTGATGCAAAATCCGCATTTGCAATAGGAAGTATCGACTGTGCAGGGTCTGGGTTTACATCTATGATGATAAATGCGGTGTCAGTGATACCTTTTGTATTTGCGTAAGTATATTCAAATCTATCTGTATCTGCGATTGTGTTTCCGTCTGCGTCGACTGGTAAGTTCGCATTAGTCGTGCTCTCGAAGAGTTGATAGCTAAATTCGCCAGCCGAGTTGAATGAGGTAATCGTTCCATATTTGCCTACCCATGAACCAGGGAGGTCGAAAGTGGTGCCATACAAATCATTGGAGCTAATATCAGCGGTTATTGATGTAAATGTATTAATGACTGTCGAAATATAATCATCATTCGCGATAGGTCGAGATGGGTTGCCTCTGACATCAACAATGATACGCGCTGTGTCTGTTAATCCCTGATCATTGGAATAAGTGTAGCTAAATTCATCGATGCCAACGCCTTCCGCTGGTAAATTTTCAATCGTCGTATTTTCATATATCTCATAAGTAAATGCGCCCGCTGAGTCAAAGGAAGTAATTGCACCATATATGCCTAGCCATGATACATCAAGCGAGTAGCGAGTACCAAAAAAATCATTGCTACTGGTATTGCCTGTTGCTTTAGGATAGGTGCCAACAACGGCAGATATATGGTCATCATTAGCAATGGGTTCCTTAGGCTGAACTGGGTTGGCACTGACATTGATGAATAGAGTTGCGCCTGATGTAAAGCCTTGTGCATTTGAATATGTATATAAAAACTGATCTGTTCTTGTGCCAGAAGAAAAGCTACTATCGGGGTTTGCGAAAGGTGCGTAGGTATATTCACCTGTTTCTGAAAAAGAAGTAATAGTGCCGTATTGGCCAGCAAATGAGTTACTGAGCACAGCGACAGTACCATAACGATCATTGAGTGTTACATTGCCAGTTATAGGAGCCGCACCGATGACAGTAAAATTAAAATCATCTACAGCAACAGGCAGGGTTGTATTGGAGCTAACATCTATAATGAGCCATGCAGTATCTGTATCTCCTTTTTCGTTAGCATAAGTGTATTGAAAACGATCTTCACCAACTCCTCGAAAGGGTAACCTATGATTATCAGTGCCTTCATAAAGTTTATAAGTATATTCACCTTCGGAGTTGAAAGAGGTGATCAGGCCATATTCCCCTATCCATGATACATCCAGTGTAAAAATGCTACCATAGCGGTCATTTGAGCTCACATTGCCTTCTGCCGAGGTAAACACACCGGCAACAGTAGAAATATAATCATCATTGGCGATGGGCTGGTTTGGATTTGGGTTAACGTCAATGACTAAAAATGCGGTATCGGTGAGGCCGTTTTTATTTGTATAAGTATATTTGAAATGTTCATTCGCTACGCCTTCGGTAGGTAGTCTGGCGTTATCAGTACTTTCAAAAAGATCATAGGTATAGTCGCCTATTGAATCGAAAAAAGTCAGTGAGCCATATTGACCTACTTTTGAGTCATTAAGAGAGAAGCTGTCACCATACCGGTCATTTATGCCGACATTTCCTGTAATGCTTGTTAATACACCTACAACTGTAGAGTTGTAGTCATCTTCAGCGATAGGCTGAGCAGGGTTGGCACTAACATCAATAATGAGCGTTGCGGTATCTGTTAGACCACTGTTGTTGGTATAAGTATATTCAAAACGATCAGTCGCCTGTCCGCTAGTGGGTAAGTTGGCACTATTAGTTGTATCATAAAGTACGTAGGAATAATCACCGGTGAAGGCAAAGTCGGTTAGTACGCCATAGGCTCCCGCTTTTGAGCTGCTAAGCGTGAAGGTAGTTCCATAAAGATCGTTGATACCAACATTACCTATTGCGGTTGCTGATACGCCGACAACCGCTGAATTGTGGTCATCTTTAGCGATAGGTGCTCTATCTTGACTAGGTCGAATATCTATAATTAGCGATGCCGTGTCGGAGTTACCTCTTGCGTTTGTATAGGTGTATTGAAAGCGGTCAATACCTACGCCGTTAGAAGGTAAGCTGTCATTTGTAGTGTTCTCAAAAAGTTGGTAAGTATATTCACCGTTTGAGTCAGATTTAATAATTGCACCGTATTGGCCTACCCACGAACTGTTGAATGTGAAGGTGCTGCCAAAACGATCATTGCCGCTCAGGTCGCCTTCAGCACTTACGAAAGTGTCGATGACTAAAGAAATATAATCATCATTTGCGACGGGCTGTTGGCTTTGATCTGCATTTATATCAATGATTAACCATGCTGTATCAGATTCGCCTTTTTCATTGGTATAGGTATATTTAAATCGATCAATACCCGTACCGCTGGGGGGTAAGTCAGCATTCGTTGTCCCTGAAAAAATCTCATAGGTATATTCACCATCTGTGACAAACTTAGTAATTTGACCATATTGACCTACCCATGAACCATTGAATGAGTAAGTGGTACCGAAACGGTCATTACCACTAAGTTCTCCTTCTGCTGATGTAAATGTGTTGATCGTCAACGAAATATAATCATCTTCAGCGATGGGCTTATTAAAAGAGTTGCCGTTAATGCCTATAGCATTGGCATCGAATGCGTTGAACAGAAGAAGGCTGGTCAGTAAGGTTTTATGTTTTTTATACATAGGAGTAATTTCCCTGATATGCAGTCAAATTTGGTATTAATTATGAAGTCTAGTTCAATTGGTCTTATAGTCAAGCAAGCCTGGCAGAAAATAGATATTTTGAGATACAGATCTCCATCAATAATCAGGGTGTTGAGACCTTTTATTAAGAGATATTTAGAGTGCTCGTTAAGTGTCTATATCATTGAAGTAAGGTACGTGTGTTTTGATATGCCGTGCTACCTGATTTTGACAAAATATTTAGTGATGATTTACATCTTTACATGTTAGAATCGAATTATAAAGTAGTATCATTTAGTTATTTTCAGTAAGCTTGAACAACCGAAATAGAATTGAATGTATGCAGAAATTTAAAGAACCGTTCTAAATTTATTTATAGATTGAAACAAAGAGGACATATTCATGATAAAAAAAACTTTAATATTAGTGAGTTTGATAACTAGCATTGGCATTTCTGCGTCAGCTTTTGCCTATAACTCTGGAAATATCGAATCAGGGTGTAAAGACCCTCGGTTTAAATCTTTTTCGCCTGAACCTTATACACCAGAACATAAACTAGAAGTTGATCCTGAATCTGAGGTTTCTTTCACAGTTTCAGGGTTTGCAGATCCAACGACAATTAAAGTCACAGCTAAAAACGTACCACTAAAGTTAAATATAGTCGATAAAAATAGTTTTTATGCGGTTTCAGCAAAACTTCCCGCGTCTTTGACAGGGAAATATGCACGTATTCACCTTAAAGCAAATAATAGCTCGGAATGTAAAGCTAAAGATGGCTGGTTAATTAAAATTAGAAAAAAAGCCGCAGGAACTAAAGACGTTGCGGTAGAAAATAACCAGATAACTCAGTAAGGAGTTGCCTGCCAGTTTAAGGCGGGGCATAGGACAAGCGTGAAAGAGCTTTAGCTATTGTAATTCTGCATAATATTTTGAAACTTTATGTCCTATTGAAAATTTGTCCCGTCTAACACTAAAGACAATAAACTGATACGAGCTACGTAGGGTACGGATCACTACTTTCTCATAAAAAATTCACTTGTTTTAACATAGAAATTAACGCGCAGAGTGAGTCAATTAATTCCTCGAAAAACAACGCAATTTACCTATGATTAACGCCTAGTTGCCATCTTTGGTTTTAACAGAATCTTCACCGAAAGTAACATCTAAGGCAACTCGCAACCTTGCCCATCCTACCTACGCAGTGAGGAGTTTATTTACATAAGAAGAGGGCCATCTTGGGCTTAAATCAAAACTGACTTGTCTTTTTGTCCGTCTTCGGTGTTGCACAAACAGTTACGTAGCTCACTACGCGCCTGTTTGTGCGCCTTGAATACGAACAAACTACTGTGTCAGTTGCTCAACTTATTTCGTGCCCATTCCTAAATAAAAATTTTTCGCTCCATAGTTTAAATTTTATATTCAGCTAAGCTTCAATTAGGAATCTTCATTTTCTAATTTTCACAGGGCAGGAGTGAAATAAGCTCAGCTATTGCAGAATTTATAAAAAGCTAAAGCTGGCTCACTCCCAAACGACATGAATATCGAAAAATATAAACAACTTTTAGCGAAAATGAAAATCCATTAAATGACTTTGTTTATTATTAAGGAGTAGAAACTATGGCGCTATTTGATGGTGTTAAGCGGCAATTACGTTCGGTTATCCAATGGGAAACAGCGGCAACAACTGATGTACTGTTTCAGCAATGGCGTGGAAATGGAGATGAATTGAAAAATGCATCTAAGCTTATTGTTGCACCTGGTCAAGGCTGTATTTTTGTTTATGAAGGCAAAATAAAAGCAGTGCTCAATAAGCAAAGCATGATTAATTTAGAGACAGACAATATTCCCTTTTGGACTACCGTCACTAAATTTATGCAGTTCTTTGAAAGTGAGCATAAAGCGCAACTGTATTTTTATAAAACGACCAAAATACTTGACCAGAAGTGGGGAACAAATTCGCCTATCAAGTATGATGATCCTAAATACAAAATTCCTGTCGGGTTGATGGCTTATGGTAATTATAGTTATCGCATTGCTGACCCAGAATCTTTTTTTGTCAATGTCGTGGGCAGTGAAAATGATTTTTATATAGACGATTTTCGCCAGATTATGTCTGGCCGTCTGGTACATCCTCTGGCAGACTTTTTGGCGGAAAGTCGTTATTCATATGCAGAAATAGATGCAAACCGTGTTGAAATTGCAGCAGAAATGGGGACTAAACTGCAGCAGGAATTTCACAAACTAGGTTTTGATATTACCGACTTTCGTATCGAAGGGACAGACTTTGACGAAGCCACTTTAAAACGTATTAACAGAATTGCAGATTTAACTGCCGAAGCGCAAGCCGCCCAGGCTGTCGGCCTGGATTATGTACGTATACAGCAATTAGAAGCGATGCGCGAGGCGGCAAGAAATGAAGGCGGCGGTGCTGGTTTAGGCATGGGGCTCGGTGCAGGCATGGGCATGGGACAGGTTATGGCAGAGACTATGAGTACTGGTTTTGCGACACCAAAAGCTGATGACAAAACAGTTGATGACCCAATGCAAAAACTGCAACAATTAAAAACAATGTACCAGGCTGAATTAATTTCTAAGGATGAATACGGAGCTAAGAAAAAACAAATTCTGGATGCCTTGTAATGGCTCGATGTAAAAGCTGTTCGGCCCCTTTATTGGCAAATACCAATCGTTGCCAATATTGCGATGTACGCAATGATGTCGATTTACACGCCAAACATGATTTTACTGTTGTTAACAACGCATCTAAACGGATGTGTCCACATTGCGACAAAGCATTGCAAACAATAAAAATTCAATTAGATGAGCCACTGCACATAGAACGCTGTAATAACTGTTATGGTTTGTTTTTTGATTTGGGAGAAATAGAAACCTTATTAGAACACTCGGTTAGCTATGTGAATCAAATCAATATGGAGCATATTGATAATATTAATGCAGATCGTTACCGTACTCGGCAAGTAATAAAGTATATAAAGTGCCCTGTTTGCCAGAAATTTATGCACCGGACAAGTTTTGCGCAAAAGAGTGGTGTTATTGTGGATAGTTGCCGAAATCATGGGTTTTGGTTAGATAGCGGTGAAATTACCCATTTAATGGAATGGAAGAAAGCGGGTGGGCAGCTATTGCATGATAGTGAAGCACAGAAAAAAACAGCTAAAGTTAAAATACACTCCCATAGCCATGAGAGTGATTTTTGGCAGGCATCAACGCTGATGAAAGACAGTCGCGAGTTTGATACGGGGATAGTGGATTTATTATCTTATGTTGCCAGAAAAATATTTTAAAAATAGTGCTTTAAGGCGTTGAAAAAATAAGCAGGAGTAAAAAACGGTAGTGACGACCATTGACTGTGCATAATATGAAAAACATATAGCTAATTGTTTAATATGATGTAAGTAATCGCTCAAAAGTTATATAACATTTTTGATCCGTAAGTCCATGTATAATATGAATTCAACGCTAAAAAACTTTTGGCCATCTACTTACAATAACCTTTTCTAAACGAGCGCATTACTATGAAAATCAATCGCCACCTTAT
>CAZLLL010000024.1:0-14254 GCA_964560255.1 uncultured Methylomonas sp. | reverse complement strand
ACTGCCCACCCTACTTATTTTGTAAAGGAGTTGTCCCGTCTTAAGTTGGTAGCCTGTTTGTGCAACACCGAAGACGGACAAAAAGACAAGTCAGTTGCTCAAGTTATTTCGTGCACGTTCCTAAGTACTAGGGCATAACGAATTTTTTGCACATAGAATTTAATTATTGCCAATAAAAAACGCTATAAATTATTAAATTCTTAAATTCTTATAAAAAGGTTAAATCAATTTTGCATGAGTACTTAGTCGTATCCCGAAAGCGTTCTGAATTGTAAGAGTCCCTACTTTTGCGAAAGCTCATTTTGGGCATCCCAGCCCAAGTTCGCGGCAAAAGCTTAACGGGACTAATTATAATCTTCGATGCCCCGATTCGTCCTGCGTCCATCACGATTTCGTACAACCTAGCTGCGCGGGTTGCACTCATCATGATTACCTCAATGACTCTACGGCAACTAAAGCTGTTACTAAATCCTCTTCGCCATTCGCTAGCGCTCATACTACGAGTATTCATCCACAGCGTTGCCTATCGCGGACTAAAAATCATCACTTCGCTGGCGCTCCGTTTCCAAGATTTTCAGCGACAGAATATACTCGTGGGGTATGAAATCTATACTCCTAAGGGCATATTGCTCCAATTTCAGCCATATTACTACGTACCGCTGCCCACCCCATGCCAAGATTAGTTGTCTTGCTGGTAATTAAGACAACTAGATTATCTTCCTTGCCTGTGACCGTTTTCATAAAATGAAAGGTTCTCTCTGTCGTCATTTGAACTTCTTGAATTGTTTTTTCTACAGTTTGTCCGCGTTGCCCTGAAAGCAAGGACTCAACAGCACGCACATTTTTACCTCTCATCATATCAACGGCCGCAGCTGCAACCGCTTCTAGATAAGACGAGGTAAAATAAGGCACATTATGAGCGGCTGCCAGTAACAGACCACTATTTAAGTCAACAACGGCACAGCCTAGTGCGCCATCGACATCAGCAACAATAGTTTGTAACAAATCATCTAATTTTGACATATTTTTTTCTCCAATTTATATTTTCATTAAGTTAGGGAGATGGAAACAAATAATCATCCAAGATTGCTGGTCTTTTTGTCCGTCTTCTACGTTGTAGTAACAGTTTCGTAGCTAGGCTATGCGCCTGTTACTACGCCTTGAATACGAACAAAAATACTGCCCAATATTGGACGTTTATTTATTTCCAGCTCCCTTATACAATTTCCGGCAACTCTGTGTTGAATTTTTTCGTATGAAAGTTATTTCTTAAAATCATTACGAATATTCCAGCGTTGCTAATAAGGTATTTAGTAAAGTCACAATATCATCTGCTTCTCGCGCATCAACATGAATAACCGGCCAAGGGTCACCACGCTCTTCAAGCGCCTGATAGTAATCATCAATAGAAGGTTCAGTCGTTTCATCAAAGTGCGTAATGCCTATGACAGCGGCACTTTTCTGTAAAAAAGCTGCATTTAAGTTTAAAAAATAATCAAGTTCGCCCATGGGGTCTTCATGGGTATTATCAATTAAGATAATCAGCCCCAATGCACCTTCTGTCAGGATATGACACATAAAATCAAAGCGGCGTTGCCCAGGAGTGCCATAAAGATAAATCTTTTCTTCTCCATAGAGTGTCAGTTCACCATAATCCATGGCAACTGTTGTTGTTTTTTTTCGCTTTATAACACTTGCTTCTGAAGGTTTCGCTTCAGTTGAAACCGGCTCAACTTCGCTTATAGTATGTATTGCTGTCGTTTTTCCCGCACCGACACAGCCTGTAAAAACAAATTTAATCTTATGTTTTTTTTTCATTACCTAAAGGTTTTTAATTTGTTTAAGGCGTTCACCAATTTGAGAAAATAATATCCGTTTCTCAGTATTGATTTTTTTATCATGAATATCTTGTTGATCTGTATGAACAACAAGACCAATCGCATAACATGCATTATAAAAATTGTAGATTTGCTGTATAGAAAATCCCGTCTTTTTTTGTGCCACACTCAATTCAACAGCATTGCTTTGCATAAAAGCTGCGAGCTTTATCAAGTCTCGACAACCAGGCAAATTGATATCTGGCCAGCGTTTTAAATAGGCAATATCAGAATCCTGATAACCTTTTCTTGCACGACCTTGTGATAGACTAAAAACAGCATACCAAATTATATGAGTAAGAGGATTTTGCTTTAGCCCTTGTGCAGAAATCTCACTTTGGAAAACAATTTCTGTCAACTCTTGCGATAAAGACACGGCATTATCGGCAAAAAAAGGCTGCAAGGCCTCTAACTTAAAATTACTATAATACTTATTTTCGAAAAGGTTAATATAGAGGGTAGCAGACTTACCTTCAATTTCAAGATTAAAACGATAAATAGCTGTTTTGCCTGAGCGCAATAGTCCGACAAATCCTGCTTCCAGGTCAAAATAAGCTTTTTCACTTAAGCTGGGAGACGCTGGTTTAACTTTATTAGCAGTGACCTTAGGTTTCTGCTGATAGGTGAATACTTCAGAAGACGCTAAGGAATCTTTAGCTTTAGGAGCAGGCTTTCTTGCAATGGATTCCTTTTGTTTTCTAGAGACATGAGCTATCGGTTTGGTTTTTTCCTGAGGCTTGAAAATCTCAGAAGACGCTAAGGAATCTTTAGGTTGAGGAGCTGACTTTATAGTAACGGATGTGGATTGTTCTCCAGATACATTAGCGATAGAATCAACTTTTTTCTGATATTTGAAAACGCCTGATGAAGCTAAGGAATCACTTGATGAGGGAGTGGGTTCTTTTTCGTCAGGGGGCGTTTGTTGAGCAGACGCATTATCAGCTAATGTATTAAATAATAAAATTAATGAACGAAAAGATGGCAGTCCATCGCCAGTCATTAATAGTTCATTTTCTATGCTATCCGTTTCTGCGGTTGTAGAGAATATACATTTGTGTCGTGACAAGGCACTAAGCATCAGATTCTGATCCATTTGTGACCTCAGTCTATGGCTAATCAGATAGAAATCTATTTTCCCCTCTTCAGTAATTTGCCAAGGTACTTTGAGTCGATGCTCTGCAATAGCCAGTATAGATTCGAATTTTACTCTTTCCTTATCGTCTAGGCCGATAAGCTTTAAGCTAACAACCTCAACATGAGAAGTTTTATCAGTCACGCTATGTTTCCTTATTATGGACTACTGAGTAACGAGCACAAAATAACTTCGACATCTAGCTTAAGCTTTTACTCGTCATCTTTTCAATAGAGTATAGCAATGATTTCTTAATACGACTATGACCTATTTCTTTCCTTCCCTGCTTCAAACAAAGGTTTGGCTTTTAATGCGAATAAAAAATTTGAACTAAGGAATGCGCACTGAATAAGTTGTGCAATTATGACGCAGGATTTTTATTCGTATTCAAGACGTACACACGGCGCATAGCTAGCTATGCGCCTGTTACCGCGCCTTGAAGGCAAACAAAAATACTGCGTCATAATTGCACAACTTATTCAATTTCCATTCCTAAGTAGCTAACTTATTTTGTGTGCGTTTCTAAAAATAAAAAATATATAATATTTATACTCAATAAACTCATGCAAAGCAAGTAAGCAATTTCACCTTTTTAAAAAAATTGCCTACTTGATGTCTTTCTGTTCTGCATTGCGAGACAGGGGGGTGCGGTCTAGGCTGTTTATACCGTTTCTGTAATTGAGACACGAGATAAATTCCTTAAATAAAGAAGGCTATTAGATGATGGCCAAGATCCTTTCACTTTTAAAAAAGCCCTTGATAAAGAAAAAGTTAATTGTAGACGTAATTACCTTGTTTAGAGACTGGGCAGCAGAACGCACCAGCTACCCCCAGAGACTTATGCGAAATAGCCTTGGCTCATGCAATCAAAGACAAAGCTGCATACCGCCGTGGCGACATGATAGAAAAGCGGCGTAAGTTGATGGAAGACTGGCTTAAATATACTGAGGAACGTGCATGAAATAACTTGAGCAACTGACTTGTCTTTTTGTCTGTCTTCGGTGTTGAACAAACAGTTATGTCGCTCGCTATGTGCCTATGGGTGCCTGAGGCTAAGTTGGTTTTTAAGAGTACTCGAAAAACAGGTGACTATCATGGGTATGACATAGTTAGAGCGCCACCGTACCACCCAGAACTTCGTAACCATTCATATCCCCTTTATAAAATGGGAGCTGAGTAATTTAGTTTTACCGGCATGGGCTTCTTTAAGCCCGAAAAAAACCTAATAATTAAGAATATATTTTATGAGAATTCCGGCCTGATTTTCTAGGATTTTGCAATCCTTTAGGATGAAATGTAGGCTGTATTTTTTTTAAATAGTTAAAAAATAACCATTTAAAAAAATAAATGGCGGAGAGGCAGGGATTCGAACCCTGGGAGGGGATAAACCCTCAACGGTTTTCAAGACCGCCGCTTTCGGCCGCTCAGCCACCTCTCCATAAGAGCTGGTATGATACGCAATTTTCAGATAAATGAAAAGCATTTTATTAAGAAAAAAATAATAAAAATAGTTTTTATTGATAAATCAATATTTTAAGTAATCATGTCAGTTTATGACAAGATTTTCCTAAGCCTTATTTATTTGCACCTGATTGACTGTGGTCTGCCTTTTTACGCATTGTATTATAAACTTTAATAAATAATATTGAGGAGGCAAGCACCAGTGTGATGGCGTTTGCATAAATAATAGCGTTATCAGCAAGGTATAATCCATAAATAAGCCATAACGCAACACCGAGTGTAAACGTTGCATACATTCCCAAAGACAAAGATTCAGTATCTCTTGTCTTTAAGGTCATTATTGCCTGGGGTAAAAAAGAACTTGTGGTTAAGGTTCCGGCTATATAGCTTATTATCTCTGGCGTAATGGTTATCATCAGTTTTTTTTGATTAATTTAATTGTTCTTGTTTTGTAACCGTTCAGATCCCCTTTGTAAAATGGGAGTTGAGGAATCTTTATTCACCCCATGTTTTCCAAAGAGGGAGGTGAATAGTTACTCTGCGTAGGTTGCGGGTGAGGCACGAACCCCAACAATTATGGCTGTGTATTTTGTTGGGGTTCGTACCTCACCCACAATCTACGTTTTTAAATAGATAGCCTACATTCTAATTACAGTTCCCGTGTAGCACTAAAAATAATATCAGGCCAGCGCTCTTCAGTTAATTGTAGGTTTACGCGGCTTGATGCCAGATAGACTAAATAGCCACCACCATCTTCTGCTAAATTATCAAAGGCTTTTTTCTTAAATTCCTCAAACTTTGCTGAATTGTCAGAACTCACCCAGCGTACGGTATTAATTGCAACATTATCATAAACGCACTCAACATTATATTCCGCTTTAAGGCGAAATGCAGTGACATCAAACTGTAAAACCCCAACCGCACCTAAAATCAAGTTATTGTTTTTCAATGGCTTAAATAATTGAGTTGCGCCTTCTTCTGTTAATTGTACCAGGCCTTTTTGTAATGCCTTACCACGTAAGGGATCTTTCAATATAACACGACGAAATAATTCAGGTGCAAAAAAAGGAATGCCTGAATATTTCAAGATCTCACCTTCGGAAAAGGTATCACCGACCTGAATGGTGCCGTGATTATGCAGACCGATAATATCGCCTGAATACGCTTCTTCTACATTTTTACGGCTGGCCGCTTTAAAAGTAATTGCATTAGATACCTGAATTTTTTTACCTAGGCGCACATGATTAACTTTCATGCCCTTATCAAATTTACCCGAACAAACCCGTAAAAAAGCAATTCTATCCCGATGTGATGGATCCATATTGGCCTGTACTTTAAATACAAACCCTGTGAAGTTATCTTCTTGTGCATTGACAAAACGTTGTTCAGCCTCTCTGCCTCGTGGTGCTGGTGCATAATCGGCAAAAGCATCCAGTAATTCTAAAATACCGAAATTATTGATTGCAGAACCAAAGAAGACAGGCGTTAGTGTGCCTGCTAAATAAGCATCTAAATCAAATGGGTTGCTCGCACCTTGAACCAGCTCAATCTCTTCACGTAGTTCATCTGCCTGATCATCTAATAATTTATCTAACAATGGATTATCCAGACCTTTAATAACCTCACCCTCGACGATTTTTCCGCCATGTGTTGCACTAAACAGATGCACGGTATCGGTATACAGGTGATAGACTCCTTTAAAACGTTTACCCATACCAATTGGCCAGGTCATCGGTGCACAATTAATGTTTAGCACAGATTCGACTTCGTCCAGTAGTTCTATGGGCTCTCGCCCTTCTCTATCCAGCTTATTGATAAAGGTAAGAATCGGCGTTGTACGCAAACGACAGACTTCCATCAGTTTAATCGTGCGGTTTTCTACCCCTTTGGCAACATCAATCACCATTAGCGCAGAATCGACTGCTGTTAAAGTCCGGTAGGTATCCTCCGAGAAGTCCTCATGTCCTGGTGTGTCTAATAGATTAATGATGCAACCTTTATGTTCAAACTGCATCACTGAGGTTGTGACGGAAATACCCCGTTGCTTTTCCATTTCCATCCAGTCAGAAGTCGCGTGTCTATCTGCTTTGCGCCCTTTAACAGAGCCGGCTTGCTGGATAGCACCGCCGAATAATAATAATTTTTCCGTTAAAGTCGTTTTACCCGCATCTGGGTGAGAGATGATAGCAAAAGTCCTTCGCCTGTTGATTTCATTGAGAAAATTACTATCTGCCATACTCTAAAAATCCGTGTGTACTTGTTTGTTAATTTACCTTTTCGAGCAAATGAAATGCCCGAAAAGCGTGTTATTTGGTAGTAATCTGCATTAAGGGAGATGGAAACAAATAATCATCCAATATTGCGGGTCTTTTTGTCCGTCTTCTGCGTTGTAGTAACCGTTACGTAGCTTGCTATGCGCCGGTTACTACGCCTTGAATACGAACAAAAATCCTGCCCAATACTGGACGATTATTTATTTCCAGCTCCCTAACAGCTAATAGAAGTCACCACCTGTTATTTTACCTGATCAAAAATCTTACGTACCGACAAATTCTAATAATTGGGAAAAATCATGTTTGTCAGTTGCTCAGCTTATTTCGTGCCCATTCCTAATCTATACCATTATTGGTTTAGATTAATCTATACTATAAATAGTTATAAATCAATATATAGCTAAACTATAGATGCAATATGGTTTAGCTAGGTATTGACTTATCGGCACCCTTCATTGCTCGGTTTACACTTTCATTTCATTAACAACGTCATTCCCGAAGTGTACCCAGTCAAGGGTGGACACAAGCTTTATCGGGAATCTATTGTGCATGATAGATTCCTGCTAGAAGCATGCAGAAATGACGATAGTCCACTCAAAAAAGTGTAAACTACTTTTGGCTTTATATGAAGGATGCCGACTTATCTCATTGCCCTTGCGCTTTCGGGCGGTGCTAGCCCGAAAGCGCGATTTTTTACGCCCAGAACAAGGCACTGAACGTATTCCCTGCATTCAATGTCTGTCTGTTCTTCTAATGCGTCCCAGCTATTCTAAATATGGAAACCCTTTACAATCAATTTTTTGTAAATTTGACTTTAGGGTTAATTTATGCATCAAGTTGATTTTCGATGATTTTTAGGCTAAATTGGCAATTGATGCGGAGTAACTACTCAGGCTATGATTTATTGGGCTGTAGCGGTTTTGGCACTTCATTTTGGATCATAAAGGCAGAGAAATAGACATTTTTTAACTGTTCAGCTGCTTTTTATGCCACAAATATCCCTACAGCCTAGGAAACAATAGCCTGAGTAGTTACTGCAAGGTTGCTATTCCCTTCACAGTCATGCCAGTCGCCAAGGTAATCGTAACCAAGATTTTTCCGAAACAGCTTTACTACCCTGTTTTGTGTAGTTCTTTCCTTTTGGCCGACAGTGCTCATTAGTTTACTCCATTAATTTTTTATACAGGGTGGTTTTTAGGTAATCATCCGTCAATTCAAACTCTGGCTCTGTCTGGTTGATTGACTGCATTAATGGAACAATTTTCGTTCTTACCCCCATACCTCGCGCATCCACATAACCATAATCTCTAAGCACCTCTACTATCAACGGGTTTCGAGGGGAACGTTGTCCTGCAAGCATTTTTTCAATCGTCATGGAATTTTGTAGAGTTCCAGGGCTTGTTACTACCAAACGATTTGAATAAACGCATATTTCAATATCCACAGATCGCGTCCAGTCACGGTGAACCAACGCATTAATTACAAGTTCACGTACTGCCTCTCTTGGGTAATGCCATGTTTTTTTACGCCTAAAGCCTTCATCTATTTCACTAGATTCTTCACTAATGAAAGGTTCTATTTTATCAATAAAACGCTCAATAATCCCCAAATCTGCGCTCGTTAATTCTCGTTGCCCGGAATCATCCAATCGCCACAGTCCAACCATAGGGCTATCAAGCACATCATCTAATAGTGCTTTGTATTGACTATCTTCACCGTCAAGCACTATTATTCGGATACCAGCTTGGCGCAGATATTTTCTTGGTGAATTACCAAATAGTACAAGCCCTGCAATTGTGCATACCACTCTATCTCCGGCTCCTTCAACCATATAACCCAAACTAATAAGGCGACGAATCCAACTATTTTCATCACTAGGTACATCAGGGTCATTAATGAGGTTTTCAAGATAATCTTCTAGGCGCTCCTGATTTAACGAAGCATAAGAACTACCTGCTACAGGTAATAGTTCTGTATGCAGAATGCCACCACTTTCAAATAATCTGGCTTGCTGTTCCCGACTCGCTAAACGGGAAGTAGTACCTACTCTAATATAAACATCTTCTCTACCTTTATGCCTTACAACATAAGGTTTACTGGTTCCTTGTGAAAAAGAAATAACAGCAACACGTCTACCTTCTTCAATAATTATCTCTTCATAAAAAGGTAGCATCATGGGGTGTACCTTAGCTGCAAAAACGCCATCCATTATCCATTCTTCAAATTTGTCCCTTTGAATACCAGTAATAGAGCCGTCATCTTCTACGCCCAATAACAACATACCACCTTTAAGATTTGCCATAGCAACCACTTCTTTGGCTATTTGCTCAGGGCGAACATCATCACGCTTAAACTCAACGCCTGAATTTTCTCCATTAGCAATAATTTCTAATAGATCGGATTTAAGCATAATATCTCCTTTCAATGTTCCTATTCAAAGCCGTACTTTTCACGACGTTGGTTGAATGCACTTTTACCACCTTCTAGTATATCGGCGGCCAACTTTTGTATCACAGGCTGATCAATAGCCCCTTGCTGCGATTCGGGGATTGTGCCTTTTCCATCAACAACATCAAAAACACCAATCCACTCTGCATCACCAAAAACAGGAATATTTGCATTATGTGTTGCAAATAAAAACTGCCTGGCAATTTTGGCTGCACGTAATTCAGACACAATACGATCTGCAATAAAAGCATTATCAAGATTGTCTTCTGGTTGATCCAATATCAGAGGGTCTTGGTTATCTAATAGCAATAAATGTAGAATTGCTGTACATTGCTGGCCAGTAGAAAGCCTCTCTAGTTCGCGATAGTTCTCAGTCGCTCCACCGTGCGCGACATTAAGTTCCATTTTGATAGTATCTGGCAGTTCGACTTCATCCAGCTCCAATAACCGCTCCAGTGACATTTTTGTAAGAGCACTAGCAACAGATTGTACAACTTCCCATTGCTGGTTCTTTAACGCATCTTCTCCTTGACGAATGGTTACTGATAAATTCGCAGGAGAAAAATCACCATCGCGAACCCAAATTAGACGCTTTTCGCCCACGCCTTCCAAATTACTTCCTTTCAGAAATTGAATTAAAGGCTCACGATCACCTTCAATACCAATAGTTAATTTTAATTTGCCCGACAACTTCTTATTAAGACGCTTTACTACTTTTTGCAATTTTGCCGAACGATTAGCCTGTGCTTCACTTAATTCTGTCAAAAGCAGTTTACGCTCTCTGTCCAGTTGCGTAATAACTTTCTTGCGTTGCTCCAGTGTTGTTTGTTTGGGTTTTATTTGCTCAATTTTTTGAAGAATATTTTGGTATTCCATACCAATTTCCCGACCAGATTTACCTTGGCTGGATGGAATGTTTTTAAAGGCTTTTTCTAACGCTAATTCCTCTGATTTAATTCCCTCTAACAATTGCTGTTGAATTGGCGAATTTATATTTTCTGCTAAAACAATAGCCTGTTTAAATTGTTTAGAGAACGTTTCAATGTCGCCTTTCAATTTTTCAAGCACTGTTCTCTGTTGGCGCAACAGCTTAACATGAGGTAAGCTCTCTATAACCGTTTCGTTAATAAATACAGTATCAGGCTTACTATCAACTACAGTCTCCAGCGCGTTATTCAACTGTTCAATTTCCTGTGATATACGAGTAGATAACTGTTTCTCTTTTTCTAGCATGGGAACAATTTTTAATTTTTCTTCTATGCCTAAAGACTGGAATTGATTGACCTGATCTTGCAATTTAGGCAATAATTCAACATCTGCCTCAATGCTTTCTTTATTGCTGTATGCTCGAACAACTGCCGATCTGTTCTCCGCTAGTTTACTGAGTACCTTCTGAATAATGACTTCATATTCACTATGATCACCTTCCAAAAAACGACTTAATAAATGGCGTTTACCTTCGGTATCTTGCGTCATTTCATAGATTTCATTCTGCCCAAATATTTCTAACTGAGGCAATAAATCCTGCACTGAGTGTGGAGATAATTCACCATCCTCGTTTTTTACGACTGTTTGCTCGCTGTAGCGTCTGGAGACGGTGAAAAGCCGCCCATTCATAGTGCTTGAGCGTATGCGCATTTTAATCATACCTTTTTCTTTGCCTAAATTTTCTTTAATAATTTCATCATGTTGCTTTTGCGCATTTTTACCAAAGGGTCTTAAATTCATAGCAAAACGAATACATTCTAATAAAGTAGACTTACCAGTACCACGCCCGCCAATAATGGCATTTAGATGATCAGAAAATTCAATATCAAGATCATCAAGATAACCGCCTATAAAGCGGATAGATTCAATAGCTGAAAAGTAGCTTTCTGGTATATCTGTATTCAGTCTGACCCTTGATTCTGGGTCTAAAAAGGCTTGTTTGAATGCAGAAAAACTTGGTTTAGTCATCTTGATCAGGCAAGACGCAGATTTTTCTTTTATTGTCTCAGGAGCCTCGACATCTTTCGCATTAATGGCTGCCATAGGGCGTTCTCTAGCATAAACAGGGTCTTTATTGAGAAACGCCTTACGGTAAAAATCACCCTCAATGCCTCTTAGATCATCTATACTTCCAGGAATTTGCGCTGCTTTAAGTTTGGGATGTTTCCAAATATGATCCATTTTTGCCTTGAGCAAGCCACTGTTATGTGTACAATGTGCGGCATAGATAAAGCCACCTAAACTATTGACTTCCTGAATAAGTTTCTCTGCGCTCAGTTGTGACGGACGAACGCCATCTGTTGGGTCTAGTAAGTCTAGCTTTCCCAAAACTCGCTCCAACTGCTGCGATGTTTTATTTTCATCAAATAAACAAACGAAGTGTATTTTTTCACTGGATGCGATTTCAAATCCGGGGAATACAATAATATTATTACTGGAAAATAGTTCACGGATGGCATCAACACCATCCACATTGCCATGATCAGCCATACCAATGACAGAAATGCCAGACTCAATACAGGCATCTAATAGTTGCTGGTTATAATCTGCTTCACTTATAGACTGCTCTTGACCATGATATTTAATATAGCCCGCAGGATTAACTTGCAAAGCACATTTCCAAAATCTTGCCTTGGTATATTTTATATCTTGAGTCTTCAGTTCTGCGCTCATGATTGACCTCCTTCGGACTTGATTAAACGGATTTTTCCAGTGAGTAATTTCTGCATTATGCCTTGCTTTATTTTTTACTTTTTGAAGGTGCTGCTGCAATAAAGACTCTTCTTTATCAATGTCAAATAATACAATTTTCATGTCAGAAATTATTTCTCTTCGAACACCAGCTTAGGAATGGGAATTGAATAAGTTGTGCAATTATGACGCAGTATTTTTGTTTGCCTTCAAGGCGCGGTAACAGGCGCATAGCTAGCTACGTAACTGTTTCCGCAACGCAGAAGGCGAACAAAAAGACAAGTCAGAATGCACAAGTTATTTGATTCCCATTCCTTAGGAGCGTGCACGAAATAACTTGGGCAACTTGCTTGTCTTTTTATCCGTCTTCAGCGTTGTATAAATAGTTACGTAGCTAGCTATGCGCCTATTTATACGACTTGAATACGAACAAAAATCCTGCGCCAGTTACCCAACTTATTTCGTGCACATTCCTTAACAGCCGACTTACACTTTGATTGTGCATTAACCAAGGCAAGGCATTTTTTTAGTACATCAATTTCGTCATTACCATTGGATGCTTTGATATGATCAGTCAGCTCTAGCAACAGATACATTGCTTGTGTGAAATATTACCCTAAAAAAGCATTATAGCAACTTTTTTATTGCTTAATAACTTAAAAGCAACTAATATATTTCTACGGGAAAAATAGAAACAGTTAGGTTTCTTTAGGAAGTGAAATGAACAGTTTACACGATCAAATAAAAAAGCGACGCAAAGAACTTGGCTTCAACCAAGAAGAGTTGGCAAACCTTATTGGAATGGCAAGGCAACAATACCAAAGATTAGAGTCTAAGGGCAACCCTAGACTTGATACTTTGGAATTAATTGCCAAAGGATTGAAAATGGAACTCATGTTAATCCCTAAAAATAAGGTAAGAGCCATTAAAAATACCTTGGATAATGCGCCTTCGCATCCATCTCTACCACAAGAACCAGTCAGACAAGAAAATGATCCTTGGAAAGATTTATTAGAGGATTAATGGTGTCATACAACAACCAGGCACAAGTTTTAAAACTAACCCTGCATGACAGGCTTGTCGGCTATTTGGCCGGCTTTCAAAATGGTCGTAATGTGCTCACTTTTGCAGAAGAGTTTATTGCGGATACTGGCCGCCCTACATTTAGCCTAACAACGCACCCCGACTTTCCCTATGTCGATCAACATATTTCTGAGCCATGGGCGAGAAACCAAAGACTACACCCTATTCTTTCCAACCTGCTACCCGAAGGTGCTCTGAGAGAATTACTCGCTCAAGGGCTAAAGATACATCCCGATAATGAATTTCAGATTTTGTCACATCTTGGTCACGACTTGCCTGGGGCATTAATGGCCACTCCCATGTTGCCCGATGAAATACCACACCATCTCTTCGCAAAATATGGCGGAATACAAGCCATTAAAATTGAAAACCTCAGTTCAGAAAACAAGTTTTCTCTTGCTGGCGTTCAAATGAAATTCTCCATGAAAGAAAGAGAGGGTCGTTATCAAGTTTCCAGATCAGGGGAATTGGGTGACTGGATCATCAAAACCCCCTCCACAAAGCATAAAAATGTACCCCTAAACGAATACACGGCTATGACGCTTGCACAACTAGCAGGTATTCACATTCCTGATATCCGATTAATTGAACTGGGTAAGCTTGATAATCTCCCCCCCATTAATCTCCCTAAAGAAAAACAGGCTTTTGCTATTCGGCGGTTTGATCGTGCTGATACTCAGCGTATTCACATGGAGGATTTTGCTCAAGTCCTAATAAAGTACCCACATGAAAAGTATAACTCTGCCAATTATGAGCAAATTGGAAAAATCATCTATCAATATACGGGGGACGGACTCGTCAATGCACAACAATTCGCAAAACGTCTACTCATTAATATTTTACTTGCCAATGGGGATGCTCATCTCAAAAACTGGAGCTTATTATATCAAGATCAAATAACGCCAGAGCTTTCGCCTGCATACGATATTGTGACGACACGCGTATATATGAATGATGAAAAAGAAGTTGCATTAAATATGGGAAAAACCAAAAAATGGTATGAAGCCAATATGACTCATTTTGAGGCATGGTCTAACAAGTCAGGCATCCCATGGAGAGCGATTAAACGCCACCTAGAAAGTACCATTGAACAAGCCCGCGCTGTGTGGCCAAACGCGCTAGAAGAGCTTCCGATGGCTGAAGAACACAAAGAAGCCCTCAGAAAACACTGGGGATCACTTCATGAGGACTTTCAAATACAAACTAAGAAGTAAGGGAGATGGAAGCAAATAATCATCCAGAATTCGGCATCTTTCATTTGTCCCTAAAGGTAGTTTACACTTTTAAAGTATGAATCAGTG